>CAZTEA010000074.1:0-6547 GCA_964612315.1 uncultured Oscillospiraceae bacterium
GTGTATGAATCACCGGTCATCGAGAAGGTTTCGTTTGTTTCCGATGATGAGGTTTGCGGATTGTTTGACAGTTTGTTCGGTATTAACATTGCAAGTTCCGGGCAGACATTTACACAAGATTCCATTTTTGAATGGGAACAGTTTGATAATGCCAATAAGTAATGTCATTTTAAAGACTGCGAGAAGTCGCAGTCTTTTTTATTTTTAGCTGTAATCCAATTACTTTAAATTTGCTATTTTTTCCACATATACTCGCATTTGCGCCGTAGATTGAATATTCCATGCTCCGCTTACAATTTCCTCTTGCTTATGCTTTGGCAATCTTAAATATTTATCCATTGCATCGGCATTGGCAAGCAAAGCCTCGCCAAAGCCCATTGATGAATTTTTCCCTTTCATATCCGACCTCCTTTTTGAATATATTTTCCCTCAAAGCGCCGCAATTATACATTTTCTTTGAAAATATTGACAATATAAGTTTTTTATGCTATAGTGTATATTGTAAATTTTAAGATATTTTATCAAAATTTGCAAAATCTTATATTTTAAAGGGGAAGATAAAATGAAGAAAATTTTAGCTCTTATGCTGGCACTTTGTATGGTTGTTGCAGTTTGCGCAGCTTGCGGTTCAAGTATTTCATCTGCGGTTGATACGCAGTATGACTATATTGTTGATTTGTGCGAAGCAATTGAAGACGGCGACGATGACGAGGTTGAAGCCATTCAAGATGACATTACGGAGTGGTCAAAGGAATTCACACAGGACCTTTACGATGAAATGAGCTCTATGAAATTAGATGACATTCAGGAAATGAGCAAGGAAATGGAAGAAGCTTCCGAAGACCTTGACGAAAGAATAAAAGAGCTTGAAAAAGAGTTTGGTGAAGACATTGTGGCAGAGGCTCAAAACAAGTTTGAAAATGCTGCAAACGAAGGTTCAAACCAGGCTGAAATGCCCAACTTTAATTTCTAAATAAACTAAAAATGCAAGCTAAAGCTTGCATTTTTTATTTTTCTAAATAAGAGCGTTAATTATTTCGGCAATTGCGCCTTGAACATTCTCAACGGTAACCTTATCGGCAAAAGCTTTAACAAATTCCGGTGCATTGCCCACGACAACGCCCACATCCGCTTCCTCTATCATGGTTAAATCATTTTCGAAGTCCCCCACACATATTACCGTATGAATTTTATCCTGTAAAAGTTCACGCATTTTACGAACCGCATCGCCTTTACCGGCATCTTTCGGAAGCATTTCAAGCCCCGTTGCCCAGCTTCGGTTAAATTCGCAAACCTTACCGTACTGCTCCTCCAGCGCCTTTCTTAGGCAAAAGCATTTCTCCTCGCTTTTGCACACAAAAACAACTTTATGAATTTTCTCGCCGCCCAAATCGGCTCTGTAATCATTTAAGCTGCCGCTTGGCGTATGAAAATGCACACTTTCCACCATTGAATAAAATTTTTCCAGTCCTTTTAAATCATTTTCTCCGAAAACTCGGCTGTAAATTGTCTTATTTTTCTCCGTATCAAAAATCATTGTTCCGTTAAGACAAATAAGATATGTGTTAACTTGAAGCCTTTCTCCGTATCGTTCTTTAAGGTAATGAGCGGCTCTTCCCGTTGAAACCGTAAAAAGTCCGCCGTTTAACATATACTTTTGAACAGCCTCCATATTTTTTTCAATCAATTCACTTTTATTATCAACAAAAGTGCCATCCAAATCAGTACAAATCAAATATCCGTCGTAAAGTCCCATACAAACTCCTTAATCTTGATATTTTAAACTCGTCAAAAATTCACAAAACAACATTTACGCATATTGATACCGCTTCCGCTTATTCACAAAGAAAAATACGGTAAGCAAAATTGCCAAAAACTCCGCTCCCACAATGGAAAGCCAAATTCCGTCCAGCTTTAAAAATATCGGCAACACAATAACCACCACCACTTGGAAAAACAATGTTCTCAAAAACGACAGCACCGCCGAAACAGCGCCATTGTTAAGGGCAGTAAAGAATGACGAACCGAATATATTAAAGCCCATAAACAAAAATGCAAAGGAATAAAGAGTGAACCCGTGACAGGTCATTTCCAGCAAATTTTCGTCATACCCCACAAAAATTTTGGACAGAGGTCTTGCCGATGCAATGGCAAGACCTGTTAAAATCACTCCCAAACTGCCCATTATAACAAGGCTCTTTTTGAAAAGATTTTTAAGCTCCTTATGGTTTTGCGCTCCGTAATTATAACTGATAATCGGCGCACTTCCGATTGAATAGCCGAGAAATATCGATATAAATATAAAATTCACATACATTATAACGCCGTAAGCCGCAACTCCATCATCCCCGGCAATTTGAATCAATCTGAAATTGTATATCATATTAACCAATGATAAAGATACATTTGTCATCAGTTCCGAAGAGCCGTTTGTGCAGGTTTTCAAAAGTTCTCTTTTGTGAAGTCGGAATTTGGTCAGCTTTAGTAAGCTCTTATTTTTTCGAGCAAAATAAATCACGGGATAGCCTGCCCCAACAAACTGACTGATAACGGTTGCCGCCGCAGCTCCCGTTAAGCCCCATCTTAAAACCGCAACAAAAATATAGTCCAATCCAATATTCACAAGTCCTGCCATAACCGTTGCCAAAAGCCCCAAATTAGGCTTTTCGGCAGTTACAAAAAAGCATTGGAAAATATTCTGAAGCATAAAAGGCGCAAGACCCAAAATCAAAATTCTTCCGTATTCCATACAATAAGGAAGCATTACCTCGTCCGCACCGAGCAAAATTGCAATTGGTCTTAGGAAAATGAGTCCCAAAACCGTTAAAACCACACCGCAAATTACGGTTATATAAACAAGCATCGAAAAATATTCCTTTGCTCGTTCTCCGTCGCCCTCACCCAAAGTGGTTGAAACAATGGCACTTCCGCCCGTTCCTATCATAAAACCCAAAGCGCCCAAAAGCATGGGAAATGGCATTATAAGGTTAAGCGCCGCAAAAGGAATTTTCCCGACACAAT
Source organism: uncultured Oscillospiraceae bacterium (assembly GCA_964612315.1). GTDB lineage: Bacteria > Bacillota > Clostridia > Monoglobales > Monoglobaceae > SIG454. The sequence continues at coordinate 3,022 of CAZTEA010000074.1, forward strand.
TTGAAACAAAAAGACCGTCAACCACCCCATAAATCGATGTGAAAATCATCATAATAATCGAAGGAAGCACGAATCTTAACAATTTTTTATACGTAAAGTGGTCAAAAAGGTGTATTTTCAATTATTTTCTCCTTCCGAAGTAACATTTCACGAATTCCGCAACTGACGGAACGACATTCTTAATTTCCAAGTCTGTGGTATTTACACAAAGATTGTAATTTCTGCGATCTCCCCATTTATCCGTTGAAACCAAATCACGATGCTTTCTTCTCGCACTATCAATCTGCTTTATTTTTCTCTCGATGGCACGCTCCGTCATATCATCTTTTTTATCGAGACGCTTTCTGCATCGTGCAATTTTGGATTGCATATCGGCATACACAAAAATATTGCACGGCTTATAGCGCTTTAAAATAACATCGGCTGATCGTCCCGCAATAATAAAATCTTCGCCTCTTTTGGCAATTTTTCTTATTATCTTCTGTTCGGCAACCACCATATTTAAAGCGCTGTTCTGAAAGAACGACAAGGTTGCAAAGGTTCTTCCGAAAGAAATGGGATAATCCTGCTCCGCCTCTTTGTCTGATATATTGTCAATGCCGTCCGTCTTTATGATTTCCGATATAATCTCCTTATCGTAATACGCAATTCCAAGCTCATCGGCAAGCCTTTTTCCGATTTCTCTGCCGCCGCTTCCGAATTCACGACTTATTGTAATAATCCGCATAAAAATCCTCCTATTCCTACTCTCCTATATATTTAAATCTCTTAACTGTTTTGCCGCCCGCAACTACTTCCTCGTCCCACATACAAGCAGGGCGAACCCAAAGCGTGCCGTCTCCGTACAGCGCCTTGTATATCACCATATTCTCCAAGGTTTCGCTGTTTTTCGCCACGCCCAAAAGCTCATACTTATTTCCTTTGAAATGTTCGTAAATTCCCTTTTTCATAGTTTTCTCCAAAATATGCCGTACATCATTTATTATACAACAAACAAAAGTAAATTTCAATTCTTTGTGCAAAAAAAGTGCAGATTTATCCGCCCCCAAAATTCACCGAATTTCGACTTTGACATATATTGTATCAGGAGGTGAAAATATATGTCTTTTATTTGCTGTAACAGCAAAAACACTTGCTCTTGCACAGCTGTTTTGACAAGCATAGTTATCGGGATAATAGCTGCGGTACTGCGCTACACCGCCACCATAACCATAACTGCACCTTTTTTGTGGGTGCTTTTCGGAATAGGCGTGGTATATCTCGCCATTTTGCCCATAACGGCAGCTCTTGTTAAAAACAGCGGAAAAAGCAGCTGCATTTGCACAGCCTTAAAGCCCCTGCTTGCCGGCATTCTCGGCACAATTTTGCTGTCGGTTATACTCCTTGGGATTTCCTTTTCCGCCACCGGCTTTGCGGGAGCGATTATCATCGGCGCTAATCTGGCATCTTTCTCATTAACACTCACATCAACTGCCTGCCTTACGGCTTGTGCCGCAAAATGCTCTGACAATACCTGTGCATAGTTTATCGCAAAAAGGCTCTGTGGTGCATAAAACCTTAGTTTTGTATGCCCACAGAGCTCTTTTTATTTCACTACCGTTTCCAACTCACAAATCGGCTCTATCGTATAAAAATCTTTCCACACCATAACCTTTGCGTCGTTGTAGTTTTGCTTTGTTTGATGATAAAGCTCCTCGCCATTATACAAAAAGCTTTGCACATCAACCAATATACCGTTATTGTAAAGTGCCAAAACAACCGTGCTTCCGCCCGTAATATTATTGGGCATTATGGCAAAGGTTTTCTTATCCTTTAAAATTTCCGTTTTTGTTTCTTGCTTTCCGCTATCTTTTCGATAATAAAAATCAATTTCCAATGTATCTTTCAAAGCAATAACGCTTTGTCCCTCTAAGCTGTTGCCCACATATCGATATCCGTTTAATTCTTCAACAATTTTCGGTAAATATTCGGAATTGTTCGGAACATACACTGTTGTTGCGTATGTATTGGGCATAGTCGTTACGCTTCCGTTTGTCGACATAATTTTGTGATTGATGGTAACCGTGCACATCGGCCTCTCGCTCGGATAAAATGTCGCCGCAACGGTTTGGCTTTCCAAATCCAAAACCGTGCCCCAAATTTTGTCGCCGTACGAAAGCCCGCTGACATTTTCAATTTTAACCGATAACGACTCCCTTGCCGCTTCGGGATTAAATTCGTTTGAAAGAGGCGCAACGGTGAAATTCTCCTCTTTTGAGAATTTAACATTCCCCTTTGAGTCCGTTATTTGAAAAGACATTTTAAAGTGCCGCTCATAATCTGTAAGATTTTGTATAATCGTCCTAAGCTCTAATGTATGCCCGTTGGCGGCAGCTATGTTACTGTCATTTATTCTGCATTTATCGTATGCCTCTCCAATTGCTGAGGTATCGCTGTGTTCAATCGTAACATCAGGCTCTGCCATATAATAATCGGAGGGTTTTGTTGTATACATGGTCGAGTTAAGCCGTCTTGCAAGTTCCAACTTGCAAACCTCGCAAAATTCTCGGTTATCAAGACTTTTCATAATACACGAAAGACTTGGTATGAAGCTTGTGATGCTGTTTCCGTTTGTTGTAAAGCCAACCCCTCTGAAGCCCAAAAGCTGTTTCCACGGCACCTCATTTAAATCATTTACCGTTGTTGCGTTTGAACCGTCTCTGACTGCACCGTATTCATCTTTAAGTTTGCCTATACTGTGGGAAAGCTCGTGAACCGTTGTTTCTCCGCCGGCATACATTGCATTTCTTGAAGAAAACGAAAATAATGTGCTTTGGGAAGACCCGAAATAATCATCCGAATTTGAAAGGATATGTATCGTATCCACAGTCGCCCCTTTGTCAAGATACCGGCTCTCCATTGCACTCCTTATGTTTTTGGCACGAGTTACCCCCACATCCGTTCTTATATATGTAGCGCTGTCATAATGAATAATTTGATAGTATGTATCCCGGAGATACGACCCGCTGCTTACCCCCGTTTCATTTGACACCGTGGACACGGCATAAACATTTATTTTATCGGCATAAGACCGAAACGGTTCTTTTTGGAAAAGAAGCTTTGTACGCACGGAAATATCGCTTAAAAACTTATCTTGTTCCTCTTCGGTATACCCATCTCCCAAAAAAAGAATAACAAAACTTTCGTTATCATTGCCCGCCTTTTGAAAAACATAAACGGGAAGGGCCTCCTCGTTTGCCGAAATAGTAGATTTATCGCTTTCCGCCAAAACGCTAACTTGCCCCACCCCCATTAAAATTGCCAAAAACAAAGCAAAAAAGGATTTCACAAAATTCACTTTCATATATAAATTTCTCCGTTTCTCTTGTTATTAAACCGATTTATATTCTACCATACTCCGTCCTTTCAGTCAAATGTATGATTTTTACGCTTAAAAAAGTTGGACACATCATGGGTAAAAATCCCAAAATGATGTGTCCAACCAAAAAGTTTTACATTTTTCATTTAAAGAAATTTTCAAAAGTCC
>CAZTEA010000075.1:0-6521 GCA_964612315.1 uncultured Oscillospiraceae bacterium
GACAGGTTCTTCAAAATACAAACAACAAATTAAAAAGCTTTTTTGCGAAACTTTCGGCGATAGTGAGGAGGTTTGCGACAATTTTCTCGAAAATATGTACCGCAACGAAGATATTGTTTTGTATACGGAAAGCGGCAAGGTTTTCGCCATGGCATTTTTGCTTCCCGTTTTCTGCAAAAATCGGCAGGGTCGGTATGTTTACGCCGTTGCCACGGCACCCTCGCACCGAAACCGAGGGATTTGCCGCCGCTTAATGGCGTTTGCCGAAGAATATGTTAAAAATCTCGGCGAGGATTTTCTTATTCTCGTCCCGGCAAGCCCGTCGCTTTTCGCCTTTTACGAAAGTATGGGATATTGCCATAGAGTTTTCCGACCCATTTTAAATGCCGAAAAAAAAGGAATTTTATGCACCTATCAAAAATATTATGAAATCAGGGAAAAAAATTGCGCCTCGGTGGATTTAATCAATTGGAGTCCTCGCCGACTTTCCTATATTCTCAGCTGCGGAGAACCTTTGATAACCGAGACGGGAGCCGTATTTTTTGAAGGCGAAAAAGCCATTGAGATTTTGGACGAAAATATGTTTTGCGGCGAAGAAATTCCTTTCGCCCTTATAAAATATCTTAAAAATTTTAAATTTCAAAAACCGTATTTCGGTCTTGAAATGAGTTGAAAGGACAGTTAAAAATGAACAGAAAAAGCGGTGTTTTAATGCACATCTCTTCACTTTTCGGAGATTATTCCTCCGGAAGCTTCGGAGATGAAGCCAAATATTTTGTGGATTTTTTAAAGGAATGCGGGTTTTCCTATTGGCAGGTTCTTCCCTTTTGTCTTGTAGACGAATGCAATTCCCCTTATAAATCCTATTCCTCGTTTGGGGGAAATCCGTATTTTATAGACCTTAACGAGCTTTACAAGGACGGTCTTATAACCGAGGAGGAATTAAAAGCAAACCTCCAGCAAACCCCATATTCCTGCGAATTTGTCCGCCTTTATCACACAAGACTTAATTTACTGGCAAAGGCAGCAAAAAGGGTTGAAAATTCCGACGAAATCGAAGCCTTTATCAAGGAAAGTCCTTATCTTGAAAAGTTCTGCAAATTTATGAGCCTTAAAAGCTCCAACAGCGAAGAGCCGTGGTATAAATGGACTTGCAATAAAATTGACCCCGACACCCTTTTTATGTGGAAATTTATTCAGTTTAATTTTTTTACGCAATGGGCAGAAATCAAAAAATACGCCAACGAGCAAGGCATAAAAATCATCGGCGATATTCCGATTTATGTGTCCCTTGACAGCGCCGATGTTTGGAGCAACCGCAATCTGTTTATGCTGGACAGCGAAAACAACCCCACCCAAGTTGCGGGCGTTCCTCCCGACTATTTTTCAGCCGACGGTCAGCTTTGGGGAAATCCCTTGTATAACTGGGCAGAAATGGAAAAAGATAATTTTAAGTGGTGGCAAGACAGGATTTCTCACCACCTTACCCTTTTCGACGGGGTAAGGATTGACCATTTCAGGGGCATCGAGTCCTACTGGGCTGTAGACGGAAAAGCCAAAACCGCAAAAGACGGAAAATGGCTTAAAGGGCCGGCCTCAAAGCTTATAAATGCACTTAAAAGTGCGGCGAACGGCAAATTGATTATCGCCGAGGATTTGGGAGATATTACCGCCGAGGTGGAAGCTCTGGTTAAAGAAAGCGGCTTTCCCGGAATGAGGGTTTTCCAGTTTGCATTTTTGGGCGATGACGATAATCCGCATCTTCCTCATAACTATCCGCAAAACTCCGTTGCGTACACGGGAACTCACGATAACAACACCCTTTTGGGATACCTTTGGGAGCTTTCCGATTGGGACAGAAAGCGAATGCTTTCCTACTGCGGTTTTGAAAGTTCGGATTGGGAAAGGGGCTACGACAGCATACTTAAAACCATGTTCCAAAGTCACGCCGGTCTTTTAATTCTTCCCATTCAGGATTTGCTAGGATACGGCTCGGACACACGCCTTAACATTCCGGGAAAAGCTGACGGAAACTGGCAGTACAGAATTACAAAGGAACAACTTGACGGAATTGATAAGCAAAAATTCCGCCGCTTTAACGAAATGTATAAAAGAATATAATCTGTATACAAAAAGGACTTGCTTTCGCAAGTCCTTTTAATTTTCTTCCATATTTTCTTCAAGCCTTTTAAAGACAAAAAAACCGAACCCATAGTTAATAATGGTTACCACAATATCCGACACGATTTTCATAAGCAACGACCCCAAATTCATAAGGTCAACGCCCACATACATAATTGCCGTTCCCGCAATCAGAGAAATTCCTCTTCCCGTGTAATAGGCAATCCCCTCTTTTATAAGAGTATCCGCTTTCATACTTCGGCTTCCGTAGACCCAAAATTTGTTGGTTAAAAACGAAAAGGTAACCGAAACTACCCACGCAATGATATTACTGGGAATTGTGGGCATTCCTATGTATTCCAAACACAGCATACAAAGCAGAACATCTATTATTGTTGTGATAGTACCGAACAGCGCATAATACAACTGCGGTTTATACTTTATAATCAGCTTTTTCATTTGTATCTCCCAAAAGGCTTAAATATTTTTAAGCTTTGTTATATGAATTTGCTTTTGGTCGTAGTTTTCGATATATTCAACTGCTTCCGCCGCCGTGCTTACAAATTCATAAAGAAGTTTACATTCCTTGTTTAAAAATTCGCCCTCTATGGCATTTTCCATAAATTCAATCATTTTATCGTAATATCCGTTGGTATTCAAAATTGCAATAGGCTTATTGTGTCTCCCCAGTTGCTTAAGAGTTAAAATCTCGAAAAATTCCTCGAAAGTACCTATTCCTCCCGGAGTTACCACAAATCCGTCGGAGCTGTCCTCCATAATCTGTTTGCGCTCACGCATGGTTTCGGGACGGATAAGCTCATTGCAATTTTCAAAAATAATACCGTCCACATTAAAGAATTTCGGAACAACACCCACAATATATCCGCCGTTTTTATAAACACCTCTCGCAACCGCACCCATAAGTCCGTTTGCTCCTGCGCCGAAAACCAGCTTGTGCCCTCTTTTAGCAATCACTTCGCCAAGACGCTCTCCGTCCTTCATAAAGCTTTCATCTATGGTTTTGCTTGATGCACCGTATACACAAATATTCATAAAATCCTCTCCTTAAACATATATCCGCAATGCCGTTTACAAATATTTCTGCCGTATTTATTACCACAGTATATCACATTAAAGCGTAAATTGCAATATCTATTTAATCAAATTAAGCAAATCGTCTTCGCCGATAATCTCAATTCCCAATTTCTGCGCCGTTTGCAACTTGCTTCCCGCTTCCTCGCCGGCAACCACAAAATCCGTTTTTTTCGATACGCTTCCCGACACTTTCCCACCGTTTTCCTCAATAATTTTTTTGGCTTCGCTTCTTTTAAGAGTCGGCAAAGTGCCCGTAAGAACAAAGGTTTTACCTGCAAAAACATCGGAAATCTCGTCGCTTTCGTAGTTCATATTCACGCCGGCTTCTTTAAGCTTTTCAATCATTTCTCTGTTTTTCGCCTCGGAAAAATAAGCCTCAACGCTTTGCGCCATAATCATTCCGAAATCCTCGATCAAGGCAATTTCCTCTGCCGAAGCACTCATAATATTTTCCATATTTTTAAAATGCTTTGCAAGATTTTTTGCCGCTTTAACGCCTATGTGGCGTATTCCCAATCCAAAAATAAGCTTATCCAAATTGTTGTTTTTCACAAATGCCACGGAATCAATCAAATTTTTTGCGGATTTATCGGCAAACCGCTCCAATTCCACAACCTCCTCATACCGCAGATAAAACAAATCCGCCGCATCCTTTATCAAATTGTTTTGGGCAAGCTGTTCAACTATTTCGCTTCCCAATCCGTCAATATCCATAGCATCTCTCGACGCAAAGTGAATTATCCGCCTTACAGTCTGAGCCGGACATTCCGCACTTATACAGCGGATTGCCGCTTCGCCCTCTTCCCGCACAAGCTTTTCGCCGCACGCCGGGCAAACATCGGGCATTTCGTAAGGAACAGCCCCATCTTGGCGCTTTTCCTTAACAACCTCAACAACCTCGGGAATTATATCTCCCGCTTTGCGGATTTTCACCGTGTCCCCTATTCTTATATCCTTTTCCCTGATATAATCGGCGTTATGGAGAGTTGCACGACTGACGGTTGAGCCTGCCACCTTTACAGGTTCAAATACGGCGTTGGGCGTTACAACTCCCGTTCTTCCCACCTGCACAACTATATCTAAAATCTGTGTCTCCTTGGTTTCCGCAGGGAATTTATAAGCCGCAGCCCACTTTGGAACCTTTGTGGTTTCGCCCAAAAGTTCTCTTTGAGAAAAACTGTTCACCTTAACCACAGAACCGTCAATATCAAAGGGTAAATCACCCCTCTCATCTCCGATTGCCACAATCTGCTCATAAGCCTCTTCTATTGTTTTAACCACATTTCGTCTGGGGCTTACCTTAAATCCCAATTTTTCAAGATAATCAAGGGATTCCCTGTGGTTCAAAAGTTCCTTGCCCCTTATTTGCTGAACATTGAAAATAAAAATATCAAGATTACGCTTTGCGCAAATACTGCTGTCTTTCTGCCTGAGAGAACCTGCCGCCCCGTTTCTCGGGTTTGCAAAAAGACTCTCCCCTTGGGCTTCACGTTCCTCGTTAAGACGGTTAAACGAAGCCTTAGGCATATAAACCTCGCCTCTAACCTCCAAAAATTCAGGAGCATTTTCAATCTTTAACGGGATTGATTTAACGGTTTTTAAATTTTCGGTTATATTTTCCCCCACATTGCCGTCGCCCCTTGTCGAGCCCCTTGTGAAAACGCCGTTTTCATACTCCAAAGACACGGAAAGACCGTCGATTTTCATTTCAACCACATATTCGGGGCTATCCTCCCCCAAGACCGATTGAACTCTTTGGTCAAATTCGAAAAGCTCTTCTTTTGAAAAAACATCGGCAAGACTTTGCATCTGCACGGTGTGAGCAACCTGCTCGAACTCCTCCAAAACCGCTCCGCCCACTCTGACGGACGGAGAATTCGGGTCTTTAAACTCGGGATTTTCCTCCTCCAGCTTAATAAGCCTTTTCATCATATCGTCATATTCAAAATCGGATATTGTGGGATTATCCAAAACATAATAGTTATAATTATGCCTTGTAAGCTCCTCTCTTAATTTCTCGATTTCCTGCTTTATCATACTAAAACCCCGCTATCTGTTTACATTCACATAAGTATTCGGAACATCGCCCACCAAAACGGTTTGAACGACAGGCACTTCCGTCTTCACGGTTATCCGCCGCACCTCGCCGGCAAAAATGAGTTTTCCGTCGGTTTGAAAAGTCATATTTATTCCAAGCTTTGTTTGGTTTACACCGGCAGCCTCAAAATCCGTCTTTAAATCCATTTTAAGTACATTAACGGATGCAACCCTTACCGGCACAGAAAAATCACTCTTAAAACCAAAAAATCCACCTATATTCACTTTAGCCGTAACTCTGTCCATGTCATCTAACTTCTTTTGCACATTTTTTGCAATGTAAGCCTTTATTCGGTTAACCTGTGTCACATCGGTATAGGCGACTGAAATTTCGCCGCCGCTGCCCCTCTCCACCGTGACTATATCTTTTGGGCTCAGTTCTTCACAGTTTAGGCACTCCTCCACCGCCTCGGCACAAATCAAGTTAAATTCTCCTTGAAGTTTTGCCTCCGCTCTGCCGATTATCAGGGGAGACACCGTTCTTAAAAACAGTACCAAAACAAAGGCAATCGTTAAGCCGCCGACAATCCCAAGTCCCGCTTCATAGTGTTTGGAAGTTGTGTATTTTTGTTTCATAAAGGGAACGCCTCCTGAAACATTTTATGCACTTTTTCCGTTCATTTTACAAAATTATTCATCCAAAAGGGACATTTGCTCAAATCCCGTGTCCTCTTCCTTTAAGAAAGAGCCCTTTGCCGGAATATTTTTCGTTCGATAATAATTAACATTTTTAATTGCCGCCTCTTCCAAGAATTTAAGATCCGCCACCACGCTTCCCTTTTTGGGAATCATAACGGAAACGCCCTGAGAGCTTTTGGTGGTTTTTTCGGGAATTGCCCCCGTGTTAAACACAAGCGCCTTTCCTATACTGCTTATCACAACCATATCCCTATCCTCGGCAAGATAAACGATTTTTGCAATGGGCGACTTTGCCGAAAAGGCATTGGAAAGCTTCTTTCTGTTTTGCTTTGTTGCATATGCCGAAAGAGGAATTTTTGCCATTTTTCCGTTTTCAAACGCAAAAAGGATATGCCCTTCAAAATCCGTTGTGGCAACCATTCCCAAAACCGTCTCCCCACTTGACATTCCCAATAGATTGGGAATATACTCGCCAAGCTGGCTCGCTTTGGAGTCAGGCACATCATACGCCTTCATTTTGTAAGCTTCGCCGCTACTGGAGAAGAATATAATTTCACTCTTGTTTGTGC
>CAZTEA010000076.1:0-6500 GCA_964612315.1 uncultured Oscillospiraceae bacterium
AGTCAATACAAAACTATTGAAAATTTTTAAAAAATATTTTATAATATAGATTACGAGGTGGTTAAATTGAAAAATCGAGTTGATAAACACAACTATTATTTGGATATAGCGGAAACTGTTATTGAAAGAGGAACTTGTTTAAGGCGGAATTTTGGAGCAATTGTGGTTAAAAATGACGAAATCGTCTCCACCGGATACACGGGTGCGCCCCGTGGCAGAGAAAATTGCTGTAACATCGGGGTTTGCATAAGACAGAAGCTTAATGTTCCCCGAGGTGAGCGGTATGAGCTTTGCCGAAGTGTTCACGCCGAAGCCAACTGCATTATAAGCGCCTCTCGTCAGGAAATGATTGACGCCACCCTTTATCTTGTGGGGAAAGAGGTTGCAACCGGAGAGCTTGTTGCCTCCGCTTCAAGCTGCAGTATGTGTAAACGGCTCATTATAAATTCCGGGATAAAGCAGGTTATTATCCGCAACACTCCCACAGAATACACCGTTGTTCCCGTTTCAAAATGGGTTGAAGAGGACGAAAGCCTTATGGGTTCTTTGGGATATTAAAGGTTATTTTCAATGCCTTTGCTTCATATATTGAAGTAAGGGCATTTTTATTTTGGGAGGAATTATTTTGAAGAAAATCATATGCGTTATGCTTTTTGCCGCCGTTATCACCCTTATGCTTTCCGCTTGCAAAAGCAAAGGCGAGGATATTTCGCAAAACTACGAAATCGGACCCGACCGGTTTCCATCCGTCACATTTGTGCTGGGCGAGCGTGAGCTTATAAGCAAATCCGAGGGAGAAAGCCTTACCTATGTTTACAAAACGACGGAGCCCGGAAATGAGGACATCTACGAATATATGTCCTATCTTATCGACAACTGCGGAGGGGTTGTTACCTCGGCTCTTTCCGAAGGCAATGAGGGAAAATGCGAAATTGCAATGGACTCGGAAGAGCAAGGCTTTGCGGTAGTAATTTCCATAGAATACAGCGAGGACAGCTACACCTTGAATATTCGCAGAATTGCGGGGAAAATCAATACATTCGACTAATTCTGAGCCATTCTTTGCGCCCTTGACATAAATCGATTATTGTGATATACTATGCTGGATTCTTAAAGTCGGAGGTATTTAAGCCTTATGAATTCTGTTTGGAATTTTTTAATGATTCAGCTTGAAAAATTTTACAGCTATATATGCGGCTACTTTCCCAATATTTTTGCAAAATATGCGGAGCAGTTTTGTAAATTATGGGAGCTTTCCGCAATGAATGGGTTTGAAATTGCAAAGTGCCTTAAAGACAATTGGGGCAATTTGCTGGCAATATTGACGATTTATCACACGGTTTATTTTTTTGTGGGACTTGTTGCCACAAGGAAATTTCCAAAGGCGAAGAAAAATCACAAATACGCTGTTGTTGTGGCGGCTCGAAATGAGGAAGCCGTTATCGGAAATCTTATCGACAGTATAAAAAAGCAGGATTATCCCGAAGATATGGTTACGATTTTCGTGGTGGCGGACAACTGTACGGACAAAACCGCCAAAATCGCCCGAGATTGCGGTGCGATTTGCTATGAAAGATTTGACCCCGACCACCGCACCAAGGGCTTTGCTCTTCAGTTTTTGTTTAACAAAATCGAAGAGGATTACGGCAGACAGTCTTTTGAGGGATTTTTCGTTTTTGATGCGGATAACCTTCTTAAACGGGACTATATAACAAGAATGAACGAGGCTTTTGACGCCGGGGAAAAAATTGTTACCTCTTACAGAAACACAAAGAATTTTGACGATAACTGGATTTCGGCAAGCTACGCAATTCATTGGCTTCGCTCTATCCGCTCGGGACACCGTGCAAGGTCGGTTTTCCGCCTTGCCACCAACATTCAGGGAACAGGCTTTTTGTTCGCTTCGGAATTGGTTAAGGACGGCTGGAAATACACCTCTTTAACAGAGGACAGAGCGTTTACCGCAGATGCGGTGGTTCAGGGTTACCATATTTCCTACAACGATGCGGCAGAGTTTTACGATGAACAGCCGACGGATTTAAAAATTGCTTTCCGTCAGAGAATACGATGGTCAAAGGGTCACATTTTGGCATTTGTGGAATCGGGCTGGGGCTTGTTTAAAAATATTTTCCGTGCAAAGGGTTTAAGAGATAAATTTATGTCCTACGATATGTTTATGCTTATTACGCCGAGGGTTCTCTTCTCTTTTGCAAGACGGCTTATCGTTGGCGCTTTATACATTTATGTGTATATCAGCAAGGGATTTTTGCCCTGTTTGCTTACAGTTATTTGCTGGCGTGTGAGCTGGCGTATTTCTCAGCATATTCCCACAATGTTTATGGCGATTTATGTGTTCTTTATCGAAAGAAAACGCATAAAGAAGATGAAATGGTATAAAAAGCTTTGGTATTCCTTTGCTTGGCCGCTATTTGACATAATCGGCGTGGTTACCACCTATATAGCGCTGTTTACCAAGGTTACCTGGAAGCCCATTCCCCACAAATCCGAGGTAGATATCGACGCCGTGGACGAGGGAATCAGCGGAATTTCAAAGGGTGCTTCTCTTTCCCAAAAGGAAAAAATTGCAAAATAAAATTTAGCAGCATTTAGTTGCGAAAAAGCTTATCAAAAAAGAAAAATCGACGGGTAAAACGCAAAGTTTTGCCCTTCTTTTTTTGTATTTTTACTTAAATAAAAGCGATTTTCAGGCAAAACGGACAGGCAAGCATAACGCTCGCCCGTCCGTTTTGGTGTATAATTATTGTGAAAATAAAAAAGCCTGCCGCTTTCGGTTAGTGAGCGCTAACTGATATGTAAAAAATATATGAGCTTACGCTCTTGAAAAATGCCGATTTAAAATATTCTGAAGTGCGACTGCGCTTGATGAATTTACATAATGTATTGCCGCTCCCGTTTTCGCCGCTTGTTTTGCCGCTGTGTTTCGCATTTTGTGCGCCACCGTCTTTGTAAATACCACTATCATCTCCGGCGTTCCGATTTGATTTTGAAAATTTGCGGGACATTGAGTGAAAACCTTGCACTTGCACCCATGCTGTTTGCAGATTTGCTTGTATTGACAATGCATACAATCATGTCCGCCGACTATAACTATGTTCAATTCTATCAACCTCTTTTTTTAAAATCTAAGCAGTTAGCATTTGCTAACTGCTTAGATAATACCATATTTTCCGATTAAAGTCAATAGTTTTTTAATTTTTTTCAAACGGATTTGCGGGCTTTAATTACGGGGCGTTTATTTATTCGCCTTAAAGCTTTTGAAGCAGAGTTCGCAATTTCACATTAAGCCGATTTTAAAGCTTGTTTTGCCGCCTTTAAGTCGTTTTTTCTCTTTAAACCTTTTAAAAGCTCTTTAAAGCACCACAGTCACCGTTGTGCCGCAGTCTTTTTCCGAATCAAGCTTTAAAGTTCCGCCGTGGTAAAGAACTGCGTGCTTCACAATGGAAAGCCCCAGCCCCGTACCGCCTGTTTCCTTGGAATGGCTTTTGTCCACACGATAGAACCGCTCGAAAATACGGCTTTGCTCCTCCTTCGGAATTCCAATTCCCGTATCCGAAACGGAAATGACTGCATTTTCGCCCTGCTTTTTAATCGTTACCGCAGCACTTCCGCCCTCTTTGTTGTATCGAATTGCGTTATCGCAAAGGTTATATATAATTTCGTATATATAGCGGCGAATACCGCAGATTTTGATTTTTTCCCCCTCCAAGGCAATATTCACTCTTCTTTTTGCGGCGGCTGCCGACAAAACATCAAGCACCTCTTTTGAAACCTCATATAAATCGACGGTTTCGTTTAACGGCTCACTTTCCTCGTCCAAACGGGAAAGGCGGATAATATCGTTGATAAGCTCCACAAGATATGCCGCTTCCTTTTTGATATTGCCCACGAAGCGCTCTGTATCCTCGGGCTTTACCAAGCCGTTTTCCAAAAGCTCCGCACTTCCGATAATTGATTGCAGGGGAGTTTTAAGCTCGTGAGAAACATTTGCCGTAAATTCACGGCGACTTCGCTCCAGCGCCGCAGTTTGGGTAATATCAAAGCAGAGTATGATAACGCCGATGATTTTACCGCCGGATTCGGTGCTGTTAATAACGAATTGATACTCTGTTTCGCCTTTCTCTTTTCTTAGAGAGCAATGCTTGCCCCCCAAAGCCTTTAATACGGCTTGGTTTAAATCAGCGCTTCTCTCCACCGCCGAAAAATCTCTGCCGATTACCGTATCATCAGCTCCAAGCAGCCGTTTTGCCGCTTCGTTTATGCTGAGGACTCTGCCTTTTTTGTCAAGCAAAATCAAGCCCTCTTGCATAGAGGCGGTTATCTGCTCAAATTCATCGGATTTTCTTTTAAGCTCTTTTATCTGGCTTTTAATCAGTTTGTGTTGTTTATTGATTTTACTGAAAATTGGTGTCAATTCTTCATAGGTATCGATTTGAGCGGGATTTTCCAAATCAAGCTCACTCAAAGGCTTAACCACGCTTTTTGCCATTTTGTCGGACAATATCAGCGCAACAATAACGGAAAACAAAATTATGGCGCAAATTGCCGGCATCATTCCCATCATAAGCGCTCCCACCGTCACTTGGCTTACGGATATTCGCAAAATATTACCGTTTTTCAATTTTGTTGCCTCGTAAAATGTCCTCTCGGTTAAGGTTGCGGAATATCGAGCGCTGCTGCCCTTGCCAAGCTTCATTGCCTCCGAAATCTCCTCACGGTCGAGGTGATTTTCCATTTCCGCCCGGTTTGCCGAGGAATCATAAATAACATCGCCGCTTGGAGCGACCAATGTAAAGCGAAAAAGTGAGGAATCCCGATTTTTAAGATATTCCTCCCCCTCCTTTTCCACATTTGCCTCCACCAAGGAAAGTTCCTCTTTTAAACGGGTTGTCTGTAAATTATTGAAGTAACTATACAAAAATGTGCTTGCGATAAAGAGGCTCGCAAAAAGCACAATCATCGCAACGCATATGATGGAGCGAAAAATTTTCTTTGTCATCCTTTATCCTCCATTTTATAGCCGACGCCGATTACGGTTTGAATATAAGATCCTGCCTCTTTCAGCTTTCGGCGCAGGGTTTTAATGTGCATATCAACTGTTCTCGTCTCACCCAGATAGTCCTGTCCCCATACCTTGGACAAAAGCATATCACGGGAAAAAACCACATTGACATTTGCCATAAACAGCTTTAAAATTTCAAATTCCTTATATGTAAGCTCCGTTTTTTCGCCGTTTACGGTTACTGTATGTTCTTTGTCGTTTAAGATGATTTCGCCCACCTTAAACTCGTACTCCTCTTTAAAAGGTGCGCTTCGCCTGAGCACCGCCTTAATACGAGATACCATTTCCATTACGCCGAACGGCTTCACCAAATAATCGTCCGCCCCCAAATCAAGTCCTTGGATTTTATCCATTTCCGTGCCCTTTGCCGTTGCCATAATCACGGGAATGTCCCGTGTTTTCGGATTGGCTCTTATTTCCTTTAAAATTTCGACACCGTCTTTTTCGGGAAGCATAATATCCAAAACTATAAGCTCCGGTGTCTGCTTTTTAAGCGCCTCAAGCATGGAAATTCCGTCCGCAAAGCCTAAAGCTTCAAAGCCTGTTCGATTTAAGGTGTAAACCTCAATGTCCCTTATGGTATTGTCATCGTCAACGCACCAAATCATTATTTATCCTCCTTTGCAAACTCCTTGGGCGGAAAATTCCACCCACTTTGCAATGTTTACCGCATGGTCACCTATTCTCTCAAAATATTTTGCAATCATAAGAAGGACAACCGCCCATTCACCCTCTGCCGTATTTTCGGAAATCATCTTAATCAAGGTCTTTTTTACATGAACAAAGGCGTTATCCACAATATCATCGTAATCAACCACCGCCCTTGCAAGATCGGTATCCTGCTTCACATAGGCGTCTATGCTGTCCGTCACCATTTTCATGGTAGAAACCGCCATAAGACGGATATCGTGGCACTCCTCGCCGATTTTGCCTTGAAGAAAAGGAATAATTTCGGCAATTTCCTCCGCCTGGTCACCTATTCTTTCCATATCCGTCACCATTTTAAGAGCCGCAGAAACCACCCTTAAATCCTTTGCCACGGGTTGCTGGGAAAGGAGGAGCTTTAAGCAAAAGCCCTCTATTTCTCTTTCCATTTGGTCAATTTTTTCCTTTTGCTCCTTGGCACGGCTTAAATCATCATCGTTCCCCTCTAAAAGGGCATGGGCTGAAAGAGCGATAATGCTTTCGCACTCCGCACCCATTTGTATCATTTTTTTGTTCAGCAAGCTAAGCTGTTCGTCAAATCTTGTTCTCATAATTAACCAAACCTTCCCGTAATGTAATCCTCGGTTCGCTTATCCGACGGCTGTGAAAACAGCTTTTCCGTTTCACCCGCTTCAACCAATTCACCCAGAAGAAAGAAGGCTGTGTTATCCGAAATTCTTACTGCCTGCTGCATATTATGCGTTACTGTTATTAT
>CAZTEA010000077.1:0-6370 GCA_964612315.1 uncultured Oscillospiraceae bacterium
CATTACGGCGGCTGATGATCCCGTGGCGGCTTACGAAAAATGTGTTAATGAATTTGTAGGTTAATATATTAAATTTGAAAGGAAAAAGAAATGGAAAATATAAAAGAACTTATTGCAAAAGATTTATTGAGTATCGGAGCGGTTTTTCTCCGTCCCGAAGAACCCTTCACATGGGCGAGCGGAATTAAAAGTCCCGTATACTGCGACAATCGCTTGACCTTGTCTGCACCAAATGTTAGAAATGATATAGAAAACGCAATTGCCGACACGGTTAAGGAGAAATATCCCGAGGCGCAGATTCTTATGGGAACAAGCACGGCAGGTATTGCACACGCTGCCATTGCGGCACATATTATGGGTATTCCTATGGGATATGTTAGAAGCGGCGCAAAAGACCACGGTAGACAAAATCAAATTGAGGGAAAGCTTGAAAAAGGTCAGAAGGTAGTTGTTGTTGAGGACCTTATTTCAACAGGTGGAAGCGTTATCGAGGTTGTTGATGTTCTTCGTGAGGCAGGTGCCGAGGTTTTGGGTATTGTGTCAATTTATACATACGGAATGGCAAAGGGTAAAGAACGCCTTAATAATGCAAAAGTTGAAAATATAAGCCTTACGGATTTTGACACAACCGTTGATGTTGCCGCACAAATCGGATATATCAAGGAGGAGGACAAGGAACGCTTGATTAAATTCCGTAACAACCCGAGTGACGAAAGCTGGATAAAATAATAAAAGGAGAATGTGTAATGCGTCATCTTATTGATATTCTGGATTTGTCTACAAGTGAAGTGGAAGAACTTACAAATATTGCCGAGGATATAATCGCAAATCCCGAAAAGTACCGTGAAAAATGTAAGTATAAAAAGCTTGCAACATTGTTTTTCGAGCCTTCAACCAGAACAAGGCTGAGTTTTGAAGCGGCAATGCTTGAACTGGGCGGTGATGTTATCGGATTTTCCGAGGCGAGCTCAAGCTCTGCTTCAAAGGGTGAGAGTGTGTCCGATACGACACAGGTGGTAAGCTGCTATGCTGATCTTATTGCAATGCGTCACCCAAAAGAGGGAGCTCCGCTTGTTGCGTCTTTTAAATCGGGTGTGCCGATTATAAACGCAGGTGACGGCGGACATAACCACCCCACCCAAACTCTTGCGGATTTGCTTACAATTAAGCGGGAAATGGGCAGATTTGATAATCTTACCATAGGCTTTTGCGGAGATTTGAAGTTCGGAAGAACCGTTCATTCGCTGATAAACGCAATGTCCAGATACAAAAATATAAAATTTGTTTTAATTTCTCCCGAGGAGCTCACTCTTCCGAATTATGTTAAAAAAGATGTAATCGAGAAAAATAATATCGAATATGTTGAGGTGCGTAATATGGAGGAGGTTATGCCGGACCTTGACATATTGTATATGACCCGTGTTCAGGGTGAGCGTTTCTTTAACGAAGCTGATTATATAAGACTTCGTGATACATACATATTAACTCCCGAAAAGCTTAAGGCTGCAAAAGAGAGTCTTTGTATTATGCACCCTCTTCCGAGAGTTAATGAAATCGATACCAGAGTTGATGATGATAAGCGTGCTTGCTATTTCAAGCAGGTAAGAAACGGCAAATATATGCGTATGGCACTTATATTAAAGCTTTTGGAGGTGGAAATATGAACATAGATTCCATTAAAAACGGCATAGTTATCGACCATATAAAAGCCGGCAACAGTATGGAAATTTACGAGCTTTTAAAACTTGAGGAATTGGATTGTTCTGTTGCCATTATCAAAAATGCGTCAAGTCGAAAAATGGGCAAAAAGGATATAATAAAAATTGACGGTGATTTTGATATCAATTTCGAAATATTGGGTTATATAGACCCATATATAACGGTGAATATCATTAAGGACGGAACTTTGGCTCACAAGCGCCATTTGTCTTTGCCGGAAAAGCTGGTAAATGTTATTGTGTGTAAAAATCCGAGGTGTATCACTTCGGCAGAACAGGGAATTGACCATATTTTCAAGCTTTCCGACAAGGAAAAAGGAATTTACCGCTGCGCATATTGCGAAACCAAGGCGAAATAAAGATTATTTTGGAAAAATAAACAAAATTTACAATGTTTAAACCGTGAACATTGAGACAAACTAACCTTGAAAACAAAACATGAAAAATTCAAATATTTTTTGTGCTTTGGAAAACAAGGGAGGTGAGTCAGAAATGGCTAACAAAAAAGCTGCTATGAATAAGTTTAAAATGGAAGCTGCCAACGAAGTTGGGGTACAGCTCAAGGAAGGTTACAACGGTGACCTTACTTCCAGACAGGCCGGTTCAATCGGAGGTCAGATGGTAAAGAAAATGATCGAAAAGGCTGAACAGGATATGGCGAACGGTAAGAGTATGTAACGAAAATAAAATTAAAACAGACTTGAAGCAATCTTCAAGTCTGTTTTTTGTAAAAAGTTATTTTTCCGCAGAGATAATTAAAAATTTCTATTGCAATAATTGCATTTTTTTGGTATAATGATAGCATAAGATTTTAGTTTTTATGTATAAAGGAGAATGAGGATGGATAAATATTTTCTTGCCGTTGATATCGGGGCCTCAAGCGGAAGACATATTTTAGGAAAATTTGAGAACGGAAAAATTACTCTTG
The DNA here is from genome assembly GCA_964612315.1 of uncultured Oscillospiraceae bacterium. Taxonomy (GTDB): domain Bacteria; phylum Bacillota; class Clostridia; order Monoglobales; family Monoglobaceae; genus SIG454. The sequence goes on from CAZTEA010000077.1 coordinate 2,647, forward strand.
AGGAGGTTTACCGTTTTAAAAATGGGTTTGAGGAAAGAAACGGTCATTTTTGCTGGAGACACGACCGTCTTTTCGATGAGATTAAAAACGGGCTGAAAAAATGTAAAGAAATTGGCAAAATCCCTGTAACCATGGGTATTGACACATGGGGCGTTGATTTTGTGCTTCTTGACAAGGAGGACAATATTTTGGGTGATACCGTTGCTTATCGTGACGACAGAACATATCCCATGATGGAAAAGCTTGAAGAAATAATTCCCTCCGATGAGCTTTATGCAATTACCGGTATTCAAAAGGTTAATTACAATACGATTTACCAGCTTATGGCGGTTAAGGAGGAAAATCCGGAGCATATCGAAAAAGCTGAAAGCTATCTTATGACTCCCGAATATTTCAATTTCCTGTTAACGGGCAAAAAAATGAATGAATACACCAACGCAAGTACAACGGGTATGCTGGACGCAAAAGAAAAAACATGGAGCCGTGAAATTATTTCTCGTCTCGGCTTAAAGGACAGCTTGTTTAAAGAACTTTATCCGCCGAAAACCGTTGTAGGTGGATTTTCTGAAGAAATCCGGGAAGAAGTCGGTTTTGACTGCGTTGTGGTTCTTCCCGCAACTCATGATACGGGCAGCGCTGTATTGGCTCTTCCCACAAAAGGGATGGATAATGTTTACATAAGCTCGGGTACATGGTCTCTTATGGGGATTGAGAGCCGTGAAGCCAACTGCAGCGAAAAGAGCCGTAATCTTAACTTTACAAATGAGGGTGGCGTGGAGTACCGCTATCGCTATCTTAAAAATATTATGGGACTTTGGATGCTCCAGTCGATTAAAAGGGAATTAAATGACGAATACAGCTTTGGTGAAATTTCGGATAATGCCAGAGCTTGCGGAGATTTTAAGGCAATTGTGGATGTGAACGACAGTATGTTTTTAGCGCCGAAAAGTATGATTGAAGCGGTTAAAGAGGGGTGCAAAAAATATAATCAACCCGTGCCGCAAACTGTTTTCGAGGTGGCGCAGTGTGTTTATTTAAGTCTTGCGAAAACTTATGCCGATACAATCTGCGGAATTGAAGAAATGCTTGGAAGAACCTTTGACAGCATTTCAATTGTGGGCGGCGGATGTCAGGACGGATATCTTAACGAGCTTACCGCAAAAGCTACGGGAAAAACCGTTTATGCGGGACCGATTGAAGCTACCGCATTGGGAAATATTCTTGCACAGATGATGAGCTACGGTACATTGAAATCCGTAGACGAAGCAAGAGAAGCTATTAAGAATTCCTTCGAGATTAAGAAAGTTGAGGTGTAAATTATGTGTTTGAAAGATGTGAAAGCGAAATATGCGACGATGGGTGTCGAGGTTGATGCCGCAATCGATAAATTGAAGGAAATTCCTGTTTCGCTTCATTGCTGGCAGGGCGATGATATAGAAGGGTTCGAAAATTCCGTAGCATTATCGGGCGGAATTGCCGTAACGGGAAATTATCCGGGCAAGGCGAGAAATCCCAAAGAGCTTATGGCAGATATGGATAAAGCTTTGTCACTTATCCCGGGAAAAAAGAGAATAAATCTTCACGCAAATTATGCAATAACCGATGAAAAGGTTGACAGAGACCAATTAAAGCCGGAGCATTTTCAGGCGTGGGTGGATTTTGCGAAAGAGCGAGATTTGGGGATTGATTTTAACCCTACATTTTTTGCTCATGAAAAAGCGGCGAACAGCTTAACTCTTTCAAATCCAGATGAAGAAATCAGAAAGTTTTGGGTAAGACACGGCATTGCGGCAAGAAAAATTGCGAAGTATATCGGGAAAGAATTACAATCGCCTTGTCTTTTGAACATTTGGATTCCCGACGGATATAAGGAAATTCCTGCCGACAGATTGGGCCCGAGAGTGCGTCTTAAAGCTTCTTTGGACGAAATTCTGGCAGACAAAACCGATAACGAATGGATTATCGATTGTGTTGAATCAAAAGTTTTCGGTATGGGACTTGAAGCGTATACTGTAGGCTCTCACGAATTTTATATGGGATATGCGGCGAAAAACGGAATATGCTGTCTTTTGGATAACGGTCATTTTCATCCGACGGAAATGTGTTCGGACAAAATTCCCGCACTTTTAACCGTTTTTGATAAAGTTCCGCTTCATGTTACCCGTCCTATGAGATGGGACAGCGACCATGTGGTGCTTTTTGATGATGAACTCCGTGAAATGGCGAAAGAAATTGTTCGCTGCGACGCAACGGACAGAGTTCTTATCGGACTTGATTATTTTGACGCAAGCCTTAACCGTATTGCGGCTTGGGCAATCGGAATGAGAAATATGCAGAAGGCTTTGCTTTATGCCCTTTTGTCACCGAACGAGCAGCTTAAAAAATATCAGGATAGTGGTGATGTAACTTCGCTTATGGCAATTTCCGAAGAGATTAAAACAATGCCCTTTGGCGATGTTTGGGATTATTACTGCGAAAAGTGTGGTGTTCCGGTCGGAATAAGTTGGCTTGACGAGGTTCGAAAATACGAGGACGAAGTTCTTAGTAAAAGATAATGAATGGGGCAGGAAACTGCCCCGTTAAATTTACTCTTGTTTTTTAACGGAGTTTATGTTAAAATGGTTACGATAATTGTTCTTTTGGGAGTAATTGTGACGATGAAAGCTATGAAAATACCGAGATTGTTATTAAAATCGGTTTTGGGTCTTGTGCTTTTTGCAATATTGTGTCAAATAGGCAAAACTGCGGTAAGAAACGGAAAACCGTATAAGAAGGATGAATTTAAGCCGTTGGAGGGAGCAAACAGAGGCTCTGCTCTCGGAATAGATATAAACGAAAGCGGTAAGGAGGAGCTGACCGCACTTTCGGGTATCGGTGAGGTTTATGCGGAAAACATAGTATCTGCACGGGAAGAAATGGGCAAATTTAAAAGTGTTGACGATTTGTTGAGCGCACAGGGCGTGGGTGTGAAAAGACTTCAAAAAATAGAGAACAGTATAAAAATAAAATAAGGCGGTTTTAAAATATGGGATTATTCGGCAGAAATTACAATAAACCGGGACGAGGCGTTGAAAAAGACGAGCCGGAAAAGAGAGCATTGTTTAGGTTTTTTGAATTGTATTTCAGAAAATTTTGGCAGATTATGAACACGGCGCTTTTGTATTTTTTTGCGGCTTTGCCGGCTTTGATTGTGGTTGTGGCGCTGACATTTTTGGTTATGAGCTCTTTTACTGCGCTAAGCGGCGGAGCGCTGAAGAGTGTTTTGGGAGATGCGTATATTTATTTGATGATGTATCTTAGCTTTTTTGTTGGGTTTGTGTATGTTTCTTTTATCGGTTCGGGACCTGCTTCTGCGGGAATATCTTATGTTATGGGATGCTTTGCGGGGGATTATCATACCTTTATCTGGCAGGATTTTAAAGATAAGATAAAGGAGAATTTTAAGCAGGGATTGGCTGTGTTTTTTATTGATTTGGCGGCGTTTGCGGCTTTGGCATATGCCTTTGTGATTTATTACAGCTTTGGTGGAGTTGTTGGCTATATTCGCTATCTTATTGTGGTTATTGCTATAATTTTTGCGGTAATGCACCTGTTTATTTACCCGCTTATGGTAAGTTATGAGCTTAAAATCAAGGATATATACAAAAATGCCTTTATTTTAACAATGGCGCATCTTCCCGTAAATCTGTTGATTACGGCAATTGTAATCGGCATTCATTGGTTC
>CAZTEA010000078.1:0-6293 GCA_964612315.1 uncultured Oscillospiraceae bacterium
TTATTTCGTCTAAAAAACATAAGCTCCTCCGCTTTAATTCCGTGAAATTAAACTTCCATAATTTCCTTTTCTTTTGCGGAAACTATTGTATCAATTTCTTTAACATACTTATCTGTAAGCTTTTGAACATCATTTTCAAGACCTTTTAAATCATCTTCCGTGATTTCTCCGTCCTTCTTCTGCTTTTTAAAGCCCTCGATTGCGTCACGGCGAACACCTCTTACCGCAACCTTTGCTTCTTCCCCTCTTTTGGAAACAGACTTTGCAAGCTCTTTTCTTCTCTCCTCGGTAAGCGGCGGGAAATTAAGTCTTATACATTTACCGTCGTTGTTTGGTGTAATACCGATATCAGCCTTTAAGATAGCCTTTTCGATATCGCCGAGAATTGACCCGTCCCACGGCTGAACAACGATTGAACGAGGTTCAGGCACGGAAATTGTTCCCACCTGCGCCAAAGGAGTTGCCGCTCCGTAATACTCAACACTAACTTTATCCAAAATAGCAGGATTTGCACGACCCGCTCTGATTGTTGCAAAATCATTATTTAAAGCAATAATTGCTTTCTCCATTTTCGCTTCCGCATTCTTCATAAATAAAATCCTCCTGAAATATAAACTTTAATATACTATTGTTCCGATTTTTTCACCCTTTAAGCCTCTGATAATATTATCCGGGTCATCAAGTCCGAAAACAAGAATCGGAATATTATTATCCATACAAAGGGAGGTTGCCGTTGAATCCATAACGCCCAAGCCCTGATTAAGCACATCAATATATCTGAGCGAATCATATTTTTTCGCATTGAGATTTTGATGTGGGTCGCTATCGTAAACGCCGTCAACAGCTTTTGCAAGAAGTATTACTTCCGCATTTATTTCGGCAGCACGCAAAGCCGCCGCAGTATCCGTAGAGAAAAAGGGATTTCCGCTTCCGCAGGCAAAAATCACAACTCTGTGCTTTTCAAGATGACGCACCGCACGAGATCTGATATAAGGCTCCGCAATCTGACGCATCTCTATGGCTGTTTGAACTCTTGCGGGAACACCCTGCTGTTCAATGGCATCCAAAAGTGCCAACGAATTTATAACTGTCGCAAGCATCCCCATATGGTCAGCTCTTGTTCTGTCCATTCCACCGCCGCTTCTGCCTCTCCAGAAGTTGCCGCCGCCCACAACGATTGAAACTTCAACGCCTAAATCAACAGCTTCTTTAATTTTTTCCGCAATTTTGTCAATTGTGGGAGTGTCAAGTCCAAAACCTTTTCCGCCGGACATTGCCTCGCCGCTTATTTTAAGCATTACTCTTTTGTATTTGCATTCCATTCCTTATTTCTCCTTTATATTTATATTTTAGACCGTAATCACCGCATCGGAGTCAATTCCCGAGCTGTTTTCCCCATTATCCTTTATTTCGTTTTCCTCATTGCTTCCGTTTGTAGACGGAGACTCTGAATTAGACGGAGGTGTCGGCGATGAAGACGGACGGCTTGTGGGTGATGAAGAAGGCGAGGGCGATGGCTTACCTCCGGAATTTTCCTTTCCATCTTTGTCCGAAGGATTGGTTTTTTTCTCTTCTTCATCCCATTCGTCATACATTTCATCGGGGATTTCGCCCGCTTCGTTATCGTAATGAGGTGACGGTGTGGGTGCCGACGATTCCTTTACCGAGCTTTTATCCCCGGTTTTATCCTCATAAAGCTGGGTTTCCCTTATGATTGTTCCGTCGTCGCTAACCTCCATAACCGTATCGTTCTTTTTAACATGGTTAACCACGGAATTTTCCTGCTTTCCGCCCGGAAGATACCTCCACGCCTTAACAACACCCCAGAAAGTTCCGCAATAAACAACTACAGCCGTTAAAACCGTACCAATAACAATAAACGTCTTTTTCGCCGCCAATTTTTTGGTTTTTTTGCGTTTTCCCGCCGCAGAGCCTTGGGGAATAGTCGACTTTATCTTCGACTGCGGATTTGGTATCTCGATTTCAAATTCCTTTTTACCCGCTTTACGGCTTTCGGACGGCTTTTTAAAATAATCGTCATCTATTCCGCCGTCTTTATCAAAATCATAAAACTTGTCGCTCATAACGCTCCAACCTTTCCAATGTCTGAATTTTCTTTAACTCTCAACCAAAAAGCCCAAAAATCCAAGGCTTTCCGCTCCGATTTTACATAAAATCATCATTATGATTCCCGCCGTCATAACACCGAGCAAAATTGCGGGAAGTGCTTTTCTAAGCCTCATACCAAAAAGGCCCGCAATCATTGCCCCTGTCCACGCCCCCGTGGTGGGAAGAGGAATTGCCACAAATGTGTAAAGAGCAATCGCCCCGAGATTTGACATTTTTCCCGCTTTTCTGTGAGTTCTCTCTTCAAGCCATATGCAAATTTTTCTTATTCCGGGCACTTTTTTGAAAAATTTAAGCAAAGGGCGAAACAGTAAAATCACAAACGGAACGGGCAGAAAATTTCCAAAAACCGCAAGGAAATACATAAACGCCAAACTGAATCCGCTTATTCCGTTTGTAAAGCAATATATTATCGCTCCCCTAATTTCCGATATGGGAACAATTGAGAGTCCCAAGGTCCACAAAATGTCTTTTATTTCCATAAATTAGCTCCTATTTCACCGATTCATAAAGTCCCGAGGGTCTCAAATTTTACCGCCGGACAAATTTATCTTATCAAACGCATCTTTGACAAGTACCCATTTTTCTTCTTATTTTGTGTTTATTATAACATTAGTGCAAGACGCAAATCGTCTTGCTTCCCCTTTTGTTCAAACAAACACATCCTTGAAAAGCTATCGCTTTTCTTCTTATTTTGTGTTTATTATAACATATTACCTGTAACAATTCAAGTTATTTTTCATTTTTATAATATAAATTTAATATTTTCCTAATTCGCAAGAAAATTAACTTGCACATTTCAATATATAATGCTAAAATAGAGTTAATCACCGAATTTTTTCTTTTGCATAATAATAGGAAAAAGGAGGCTTCGATTATGTATACGATTATAGCAACAATTGTTTGCATATTTGCGGTATACGGTGTTGTTAGGTTTGCTCTTTCGGCGCTGTACCGCCTAAATCCGCAAACAAAAACTCTAAACGATTTTCGGCATCAGGTTGTGTTTTTCAAAAACAATCAAGATGATGCGGAAATCAAAATCCGCTCACTTATATGGGACGCATCTCTGTCCGACAAAAGCGGCAAAAACGCTGTTATTGCCGTTGATTTCGGCTCGGTTGACGAAACCTATACAATTTTAAAAAAACTCGAAAAGGAATACAACAATTTTTCCGCCGTAACCTCCGACGAATACATAAAACTGATAAAGGAATATGGAATATAAATGGAACATACTATCGAAACACTTTCCGGAACAATTGAAGAACTTATTTACTTTAATCCCTCTAACGGATACGCCGTTTGCGATATTTCGTCAAACGGCGAGCTTGTTACCTTAACGGGAATTATGCCGGACATTGCCGAGGGCGAAAACATAACCGTATCGGGATTTTTCAAAACACACCCCGACTACGGTGACCAGTTTTCCGTGGAAAGCTACGAAAGGTTTGCACCCTCGAACGAAGATGAAATCACACGCTACCTCTCCTCCGGCGTATTCCCCTACATCGGCAAAGCAACCGCCGAGGCAATTGTGGAAAAATTCGGAACAGACGCTCTTTCCGTAATCGAAAATGACCCTCACAGTCTTTTGGGCATAAGAGGGTTAAACTACGAAAGAATAGACGAAATTCATAAGGCTTGCCTTAATCAAATGAGTATGCGGGAGCTTAATATGTTCTTTCAGAAATTCGGCATTTCGCTCGGATATTCCGCTAAGGTTTACCTTTTTTTCGGAATGAACGCCCTAGCAATAATCAAGGAAAACCCCTATGTACTCTGTGAATTTATAAACGGAATTACTTTTAATGTTGCCGACCGCATCGGGCTTGAAACAGGAATGCCGAAAAATCACCGCTACCGCATTATTGCGGCAATCCGCTCCACCTTGAAAAACAGCGCCTATTTGGGCGGCCACACATTTTTGCCCCAATCTCATCTTGTGGGACAAGCCGCCGCTCTTTTGGATTTGGGGCAGCGTGAAATCGAAGATATCATATCCGAAATGCTCCTCGACAAACAGCTTATCAAAGAGAATTTCGGTGATTTCGACGGCATATATCTTGATACCCTTTATCAATCGGAGTTTTATGTCGCAAATCGGCTTAAAACCCTTGCCTCCGTTACTTTCGACTGTGACTGCGGAAAGGAAGAAAAATTCATAGAGGAATTTAAAGAAATCTCCGCATTGGCTCTTGACGAAAATCAAATACAGGCAATCTCCGCCGCCGTTTTAAACTCCGTTACGGTTATAACGGGCGGACCCGGAACAGGTAAAACCACCATAACGAGAGGAATTATTCACGCCATGGAGGGAATGGGAAAATCCGTATGCCTTGCAGCTCCTACAGGGCGAGCCGCCAAAAGAATGACCGAGGTTTCGGGAATTGAAGCAAAAACCATTCACCGTCTGCTTGAATGCAAGCCGGGCGATGACCAGTCCCCGTACGCATTCGGCAAAAACGAAGCCAACCCCTTGGACTGCGATGTTTTAATAGTGGACGAGGTTTCAATGGTGGATATCACCCTTATGGAAGCATTGCTTAAAGCTTTCCCCACCGGGGCACGCCTGATTTTGGTGGGAGATGCCGACCAGCTTCCATCGGTTGGTGCAGGCAATGTTTTAAGAGATATAATCGAAAGTGACAGCTTTGTTTGCATAAAGCTCAAAGAGCCGTTCCGTCAAGCAAAGGAAAGCTTAATTATTGTCAACGCCCACAAAATAAATAACGGGGAAATTCCCGAATTAAGTGAAAAAAACAACGACTTTTTCTTTCTTCCAAGAAGCAGCGCCGGCGAAATTTGCAGTACCATTGCAGACTTGTGTAAAAACCGCCTGCCCAATTTTTACAAGGTGGACAAAATTTCACAAATTCAAGTTTTATCTCCCTCAAAAAAAACTGAAACGGGTGTGCGGATTCTCAATTCCCTGCTTCAAGAGGTTCTTAATCCCTTTGAATCGGGAAAACCCGAGAAAACTTTGGCACATTGCACCTATCGCTTGGGCGATAAGGTTATGAGCGTAAAAAATAATTACAATATACGCTGGCAAAACAATGTCACAAAAGAAGAGGGCGAGGGCGTTTTCAACGGTGATGTGGGATTTATCACGGAAATCGACCACCGCAGAAAAACCATGAAGGTCGCCTTTGACGACCGCACCGCCACATACGAGTTTAGCCAGTTGGACGAGCTTGAGCACGCCTTTGCAATAACGGTTCACAAAAGCCAGGGAAGCGAATTTGACATTGTGGTTATTCCCGTTTGGGATGTTCCCCGTCCGCTTATGGCACGAAATCTCCTATATACGGCAATCACCCGTGCAAAGCAGGTTGTTGTTTTGGTGGGAAGCGAAGAAATTATAAAAAAATACGCTCAAAACGACAGCATAATTACCCGTTACAGCGGTCTTTGCGACAAACTCAGATTTTAAAATATTTTGTCATATTTTTGTAACCATAACTTAACAGAATTTACATAATATATGTATTGAAAAAAATGTCACCATGTAGTATAATTTTTATAAGTGATAGTGTATAATTTTGTCGCTTAATACTGTTTTGGGAGACAAGCATTATGGTTAAACATATAACATCGTTAATATTGATTTTTATAATAATTTTCACTTTAGGTGCGGAGGTATCGGCGAAAACTTATCCCGATATTGAAAAAAATACACCAACCTACAAAGCGGTTGATCACCTTTCGGATTTGGGTGTGATTTCAGGATACACCGACGGCACATTTCAGCCTCAAAAAGAGATTACCCGAGGTGAGGCAACCGCACTTATTGCCCGTTCTCTCGGTTATAACGATTTCTATAAGGCAAAAAAGCTCCCCTTTTCCGATGTTAAAGAGGGCTATTGGGCGGAGAAATTCATTTCTTACTGTTATGAATTAAAACTCATTAACGGTGTCGGAGACAATATTTTTGCTCCCGCCGACAAGGTTACTTACGCCCAAATGATAAAGATGCTGGTTTGCGCATCCGGCCTTGAAAAGCAGGTCTCCTCTTCAAAAGGAGGAGCTTGGTATAACGGATATATTTCCGTAGCGCAAAAAAACGGAATTTTAAAAGATGTTGTCGTTATGCCCAACGAAAACGCTCCCCGAGGCGACGTGGCTCTTTTGGTTTACAATTGTCTTAAAAACGACTTAATCTC
>CAZTEA010000079.1:0-6247 GCA_964612315.1 uncultured Oscillospiraceae bacterium
GGCAGCGGAAATTTTGCCGTATAATACCGTGTTTTATCGAGGGATTACCGTTGATTTGGATAAAAGCGAGGTGTGCCTTTTGGGAAAGTATGTTCTAAACGATTTTGAAGCGGAAGAAGATACTTTCGGATACGAGGTCGATTCCTTGGAACTGTCCGCCAAACTTAATGAGAATTTTGGCAATGCCGACATTAAAAGTTGTATGTGCGGAAAAAATAAGTTGACATTGAAATGATTTTGGTATATAATAAATAGGAATATGTTCAAATGAGCGCAATGAAGAAGTATAAAGGAAATGTTTATAAATAGGGGGCAAGAAAATGAGCAACAAACAGATATTGCTTACAGATGAAGGACTGCAGAAGCTTGAAGAGGAGCTTGAATATTTAAAAACCGTTAAAAGAAAAGAAGTTTCCGCTAAAATTAAGGAAGCTTTGGGTTTTGGTGATTTGTCGGAAAATGCCGAATATGATGAAGCGAAAAATGAGCAGGCACAGGTCGAGGCTCGCATAGTTCAGCTTGAAAATATGTTGAAAAATGCAACGGTTATCGACCAGGACGATGTTGATATTGAAAAAGTCGGCGTCGGCACAATCGTTAAGGTTTTAGACAAGGATTTCGGCGAAAAATTTGAATACAGTATAGTTGGATCAACAGAGGCTGATCCCGATAATGATAAAATTTCCGATGAATCTCCCGTAGGAAAGGCTCTTATGGGAAGAAAGGTCGGCGAATCAGTTGAGGTTAACACTCCGGCAGGAACAACCTTCACACTTGAAATACTTGAGATTAAAAAATAAGGGGCGATAATAGTGAATGAAAACAATACACAGGAAAAGCAGCAGGTTCAAGACCTTAAACAAATTTTAAAGATAAGAAGAGATAAGCTTTCCGAACTTCAAACTTCGGGAGAGAATCCTTTTGAAATTACAAAATTTGAACAAGAATATCATACTACCGATATTTTGGGTGATTTTGAAAATATGGAAGGGAAGACAGCTACTCTTGCCGGCAGACTTATGTCCAAGAGAGTTATGGGAAAGGCTTCATTTTTTGACCTTCGTGACAGAGACGGAAAAATTCAGCTTTATGTTACAAGAGATGAAATGGGCGAAGATGAATATAAGAAGTTCAAAAAGCTTGATATCGGTGATATTGTAGGCGTAACGGGAGAAATCTTTAAAACTCATAAGGGCGAAATTTCACTCAGAACAAAGAGTTACAAGCTTTTAAGCAAATCTTTGCAGCCGCTTCCCGAAAAGTTCCACGGTCTTCGTGATCAGGATCTTAGATACAGACAGAGATATGTTGATCTTATTATTAACGAAAATGTAAAAAATACTTTCGTTGCAAGAAGTAAAATTATAAGAGCAATGAGAGAATATTTGGATAACCGCAGCTTCTTGGAGGTTGAAACTCCTATGCTGAACACCATTCCGGGCGGTGCGGCGGCTCGACCGTTCATTACTCACCACAACGCTTTGGATATTGATATGTATATGCGTATTGCAACGGAATTGCATTTAAAGCGTGTTATTGTGGGCGGAATGGAAAAGGTCTATGAAATAGGCAGATGCTTCAGAAACGAAGGCATGGATGTTAAGCATAATCCCGAGTACACCTCAATCGAAATTTACGAAGCTTATGCGGATTATAACGATATGATGGATTTAACCGAAAACCTTATTCGCTATTGCGCTGAGCAGGCTTGCGGAACAACAAAGGTTACTTATCAGGGTGTTGAGATTGATTTATCTCATTTTGAACGCCTTACGATGATTGATTCCGTTAAGAAGTATTCAGGCGTTGATTTTAATGAAATTAAAACAGATGAAGAGGCTCAAAAGATAGCAAAAGAAAAAGGCCTTGAGGTTGACCCGGTGAAAAATACAAGAGGCGATATCATTGCACTGTTCTTTGATGAATATGTGGAGGATAATTTGGTTCAGCCCACATTTATTACGGACTATCCGGTTGAAATTTCGCCGCTGGCAAAGAGAAAACCGTCACAGCCGGAATTAACCGAGAGATTTGAAGTGTTCATTACCGGTCGTGAATTCGGTAATGCGTTCTCGGAACTTAATGACCCGATTGACCAGAGAGAGCGTTTTATGGCTCAGGTTGCTTTAAGAGATGCCGGCGATGATGAGGCAAGTATGATGGATGAAGATTTCTTGCTTGCTCTTGAATACGGTATGCCGCCGACGGGCGGACTCGGCATAGGGGTTGACCGTTTGGTTATGCTCCTTACAGACAGCGCATCAATCCGTGATGTCCTTCTCTTCCCGACAATGAAGCCGCTTGATAAATAATTGGGTGCAAGTTATGCGGTTTAGAGGTTTAAAACGCAAATTTATGACCTAATAAAGGGAACACGCAGTAAAAGCGATTGGATTGATGTCCAATCGCTTTATGTTTAATTAAGGGTAGGCAGAGGAGGCAAAAAATATGGATAAAGACAGAATGGTGGCAAAAGAACAGGTGAAAAATCTTCCTACGGGAGAAAAATTAAAACACTATTGGCATTATTACAAAACGCATTTTTTTATTACATTGTTGGTTTTGGTTATCATCGGCGTTTTTGTTTTCCAAAAGGTGACTCATGTGGAGCCGGATTTGATGATAGCAATGTATACTGAGGAATACATTGCGGACGAGGCTGAAAGTGCCGCAGAGAAAAAATTGGCAGATTTAATGAAATCTAAAGACAAAGAAGCGATTATAAATTTGTCAATTACAACCATTCCTCCTGAGAGAGAATTGGAACAGCAATTAAACGGAACGGATCAAGCCTCGGTGGCTTACACTAAGCTTGAGGGACAGCTTGCGGCAGGCACGACATTTGCATTTGTTTTTGATGAAGAGTCTTATAACAGACTTATGAGCAGCGAAAACCGTCAAGAAATAATTTATAATGAGTTTTCAGGGGAAATCGGAGAAAACGGCAAGGCGGCATTGGGAATTAAAAGTGACCGCAAATATTATTATGTCACAAGAATAATATATGAAACGGAAAAAGGCGATGAAGAAGCCGAAAAAAATCAGAAATTTGCCATAAAGACATATGAAAAATTGAAGAGTCTTGATTAAAAGAACAGCCACCCTTAACGGGTGGCTGTTTTATCTTACATAAGATTGCATACCATGTTGGAAAGCTCGGTTGGATTTTCCACGGGCAGACCGCTGATGAGTCTTGCCATGGTGTATAAAATCTTGGAGTATTCCTTAACCCTGTCCTTGTCGGAGGGGTATAATTCTTTTAAAGAATCTGCAACTTTATGGTTCATGTTAATCTCAAGTACAATTTCGGCTTTGGGAACGAAACCTTCGTTACCGGGCATCTTGCTCAAGACCTTTTCCATTTCCGTTGAAATTCCGCCTTCGCTCGATAAGCAAACGGGATGTGTGTCGAGGGTGTTGGTGAATTGAACTTTTGAAATCGCATCGCCGAGACTTTCTTTGATGAACTTTAAGAGTTCATCGGATTTTTCGTTTTCTTCTTTTATTGCCGCTTTCTCTTCGTCGGTGGATATGTCCAAATTATCGCTGCAAACATTTTTAAAAGCTTTTTGGTCGTAATTCATAAGTGCCATAAGGGCAAATTCGTCTATATCATCGGTTAAGAACAGAACTTCATAACCCTTGCTTTTAACAGTACCTACTTGCGGGAGCATAGCAATTTTGTCGGTTGTTTCACCGCAGGCATAGTAGATATCCTTTTGTTCTTCCGGCATTCTTTCGCAATATTCCTTTAAAGAAACATAAGAAGTCTCATTTGAAGAACGGAAAAGAAGCAAATCTTGGAGCGTTTCTTTATCACGACCGTAATTTGCGTAAACTCCGTATTTAAGCTGAATGCCGAATTCGCCGTAGAATTTTTCGTACGCTTCACGGTCGTTTTGCAGCATTTTTTCAAGCTCATTTTTAATTTTCTTGGTAATGTTCTTGGAAATAACCTTAAGCTGATGGTTGTGCTGGAGAGTTTCACGGGAAATATTTAAGGTGAAATCTTCACTGTCTACCAAACCTCTTACAAAGCTGAAATAGTCGGGCAGAAGGTCCGGACACTTATCCATAATCATAACACCGCTGGAATAAAGCTGTAAACCCTTTTCAAAGTTTTTGGTGTAATAATCCATAGGAGCTTTCTGCGGAATGAATAATAATGATTCGTACGAAACCGTACCCTCGGATTTGGTTCTTATAACCTTTGCGGGAGGCATAAAATCAAAGAATTTATCCTGATAAAAGCTGTTGTATTCTTCAGCGCTGACCTTACTTTGAGGCTTATGCCAAATAGGTGTCATACTGTTTAATATTTTGGTTTCGGTAACCGTTTCGTAGTCGTTTTCGCTGCCCTCAACTTTGCGGTTGACTTGAACATCGGCTTTGATGGGATAGTGGATATAATCGGAATATTTTTTGACAAGAGCTTCTATCTGATAGCTTTCAAGATATTTGCTGTAATCTTCGTTTTCCGTATCGGATTTTAAATGAATTGTTATTTCCGAGCCGAAATCCTCATAATCACATTCTGATATGGTATATCCGTCCGCTCCCTCAGACTCCCAAAGGAAAGCGCTGTCTCCGTTTACCGAGCGGCTTTTTACCGTAATTTTGTCGCCTACCATAAATGCGGAATAAAATCCGACGCCGAATTGACCTATAATATCCACATCTTTTGTTTTTTCGTTATCCTGTTTAAAATCAAAGGAGCCGCTTTTTGCGATAGTGCCGAGATTTTTTTCAAGCTCTTCGGCGGTCATTCCGCAACCGTTATCCTTTATTGTTATTGTTCGATTTTTTTTGTCGGTTGTGATTGTAATTTCATAATCTTTTTTGGAAAGACCGAGCTTTGTATCCGTAAGCGATGCAAAATAACGCTTATCTATAGCATCGCTGGCGTTTGAGATGAGTTCACGAAGAAATATCTCCTTATGGGTATAGATGGAATTGATCATCATATCCAACATTTTTTTTGATTCGGTTTTGAATTGCTTTTTTGCCATAATAAATCATCCTTTCGTTTTCTAAAATTCCCCAAGGCAATTAAGCACCTAAAAGTAATTATACTCTTTTTATAAAAAAAGTCAAGTTTTGCCATAAAGTGAAATCCGATTATAAAATCTCGGTAAAGTATGGGTAAAATCTGTTTACAATTTCATTAAGGTGTGTTATAATAAACACAATACAAGAAGAAAAGCGATAGCTTTTCAAGGATGTGTTTATTTGAACAAAAGGGGAAGTAAGCCGATTTGCGTCTTGCACCAATGTTATAATAAACACAACAGATTTGGGGCTGTTTTAAAGCGGCTTTTAAAACGGTAAGATGAAAAATTACGGAGGGATAGTTTTGGAAATCATTGAAATGCTACAAAAAAATGTAACGGCTATAACATGGCAGAGCCTGGTTATGTGGGTAATTGGCGGATTACTTATATATCTTGCTATAAAAAAGGATATGGAGCCTACATTGCTTCTTCCCATGGGCTTTGGTGCAATATTGGTAAATTTGCCTTTCTCCAGCGTAGCCGGAGCGGATGGTGTGCTTACAACGCTTTTTAATGCGGGAATAGACAACGAATTGTTTCCCCTTTTGCTGTTTATCGGAATTGGGGCAATGATTGATTTCGGCCCGCTTCTTTCAAATCCGAAGTTGATGATTTTCGGTGCGGCGGCGCAGTTTGGAATATTTTTAACTCTTTGCACGGCGTCAATTTTTTTTGATATAAAAGATGCGGCATCAATTGCTGTTATCGGTGCGGCGGACGGCCCTACTTCAATATTTGTTGCCGGTAAGCTGGGTTCTAAATATTTGGGGGCGATTATGGTTGCGGCTTATTCTTATATGGCGCTCGTGCCGATAATTCAACCGCCGATTATAAAACTGCTTACCACCAAAAAAGAGCGAAAAATCAGAATGGAATATCAGGGGAAGGCAGTTTCCAAAACGACCAAAATACTTTTTCCGATTATAATAACGGTTATTGCGGGAATTGTTGCTCCCGAATCAGTTGCTTTGGTAGGCTTTTTGATGTTCGGAAATCTTATAAGGGAGTGCGGCGTTTTAAATTCTCTTTCGGAAACCGCACAAAAGGTTTTAGCCAATCTTATAACCATATTTTTGGGAATAACAGTGGCGACACAGATGCGCGCCGAAGCGTTTTTGATGGTTGATACGCTTATTATTATGGTAAGCTGGGTTCTAAATATTTGGGGGCGATTATGGTTGCGGCTTATTCTTATA
>CAZTEA010000080.1:0-6210 GCA_964612315.1 uncultured Oscillospiraceae bacterium
CTGCTGCTTAAAACGGTTATATATTTAGACAGCTCGCCCTTGGTGTCCGTACCGCTTGAAACCTCCTCGCTATAAGAAATCAAAACGCCGTAGCCGTCATTTTGAGCGGTGTTTATATCAACCACATCAACGATTTTACCGTCTTTTCCCAAAAGCGCCGTCACCCTTGAATTAAGCTTGTAAGCACCGACGCTTTCGTTAAGCTTATCCTTTGCGCTTTGGGTTTCGATTTCTATAACTTCTCCGGAAATATCCGCCTGCTCGATATCCGCCTTTGAGGGATATGCTTCTTTGTAAATTCCCGAAATTTTGTCACAGTAAATATAGATTTTCTTATTCTTTTCCGATTTGTATATAACATCGTAAAGCTGAATATCGTTAACCGTTGCGCTGTATCCGTCTCTTACAATCACATAATTCCCGATATTTCCGCCACTTACTCCCAAAAGTGACAAAGCATCATAGGGATTGTAACTTTTAACCACAACTGGGTCTGAATATTCGATTTCGGACATAAGCGAGGAGAGCTTTACCCCCGTACCCCAAATTTCCTTTTTCATTGCGTTATCAATCAACTGACAGGTTTGACCTCTGCTTATAAGGTCATTGTCGTTTAAGGAAATTCCGTCCGTTATACCCAATTCATCCGCCTTAACCATATAGGAATACGGCCAGTTCTGACCCAAAACCGTTGAGTTGTAGCCAAGCATTCTCAAGGTTATTGTGGTCATCTCCGCAAATGTTATATTGTTGTTTGGCAAAAAGTCGCCGTTTGGGTAGCCGAGAATGTATTTATTGTCCGCAACAGCATTGACATATCCCGAATACCAAGAACCAATCTCAACATCGCCGAACTTTTTCAAGCCCGCCTTAGACGCCGCATCGCTCTCCGTTCCCGTTACCAACGAAACGATTTTGGCAGCCTCCGCCCGAGTGATACAGCCGTAAGGATTAAAGCTTCCGTTATATCCTGAAACGATTCCGTAATCGCTTAAATTTTCTATCGCCGCCCGATACTGCATACCGTCATAAACATCATTATAACGCACAGCAAAAACGCTTGTACTGCCCACAGCAAAAATCACCGCTGTAAGTATTGAAACTATTTTACGCATACCTTTTCTCCTTTTTATTATTTAATCTGCATGAAGAGCATCTATCGGGTTAAGCTTCGCCGCCTTGTTTGCGGGAGCCCAGCCGAAAAATGTGCCTATTGCCGCCGAGAACAGGAACGAACCCAGCATTACATATACCTTCGGGAATGCATCGATCCCCATCACATTTCCCAGGCTGACCGCCCCGATAGTGCCCAAAACAATTCCGACGACGCCCCCCAAAGAGCTGACCACAACGGACTCTATCAAAAATTGTGTAAGTATACTGATTTTCTTTGCTCCGATTGCCTTTCTTATGCCGATTTCCCTTGTTCTTTCCGAAACGGAAACCAACATAATATTCATAATTCCGATACCGCCAACCACCAGCGAAATACCTGCAATTCCGGCTGTTAACAGCGCCATAAGCCCCGTAACCTCGGAAATTGCATCCATCATTGAGGCAATACTTATAACCAGATACTCATCTTCATCGCCGAACTTCTTGAAAAGAAAGTTTTTCAAGCTGCTTGTTGCGGCTTCAACGCTGTCTGCCGTGCTTGCCCAAACCGTGTATGAGCTTATTCTGTCGGTCTTAAAAAGCTTTCTTCCCGCCGTGTACGGCACAATTACGATATCATCGGACGAGCCCTCTTCCCCGTCTGAAACAGGAGATAAAACACCTACTATCGTAAATATTTCATTGTTTATCTTAATTGTTTCCCCAATGGGGTTCTTTCCGCCGTAAAGCTCGGTAACAATATACGCTCCCACCACCGCATTTTGGCGGCGGTTTTCCGTGTCCAGATTATCTATAAATCTTCCCACCGCAATCTCTCTGTCATTAACATTCATATATTCGTTGTTTGTTCCGGTTACGGTTGTTGTGGTATTTTCTCTGCCGTTTTTAACCACGGCGTTTGAAGTCGTCATTGTTGGAACAACATACTTGATTAAATCGGGATATTCCTCGGTGAGAGTGTGCATTTCATCATAGGATATGCTTTTACTGGAATTACGGCCGGTAAGTGTAACATTTATGGCATTTGCACCCAAGGATTCAATAGATTCTGTTATCTGTCCCGTTGAGCCCTGAACAACGCTTACCAAAACAATAACCGCACAAACACCGATTATAATTCCCAACATGGTAAGAAAAGTGCGGAGCTTACTTGCCTTTATGCTTTTCATCGCCATGCGGAACGCTTGCGAAAAATTCAATTATATCACTTCCTAAACATTAACTTCTGACTTATCTCCGTCTTTTTCACTATCAAACACAATCCTGCCGTCAATAATTCTTACAATTCTATCCGCTTCATGTGCTATTTTATTATCGTGGGTTATCAAAACCACGGTTTTTCCTTCTCGGTGAAGCTCTTTAAGCATTTCAAGAACCTCGGTCCCCGTTTTGGAATCCAAAGCACCGGTAGGTTCATCCGCCAAAATCATAGGCGGTCTTGCCGCAAGAGCTCTGGCAATCGAGGTTCTTTGCTGCTGTCCTCCCGAAAGCTCTGTTGGCTTATGCTTGCGCCGCTCATACATGCCAACTCTTTCAAGAGCAACCTTTGCAAGCTCCTTTCTTTTATGTGCAGGCACTCCCGCATATATAAGAGGAAGCTCCACATTTTCCTGCACCGTAAGCTTTGGAAGAAGATTGTATTGCTGAAAAATAAAACCGATTTTTTTGTTTCTTATAAAAGCCTGCTCGTCATCTTTTAATCGGCTTACTTCATTGCCATCAATATAATATTCCCCCTCGGTCGGTGTATCAAGACAGCCTATCATATTCATAAGGGTGGATTTTCCCGAGCCTGACGGACCGATAATTGCCACAAACTCATTGGGTCTTACCTTAAGGTCAACTCCGTCCAGCGCTCGGACTTCATTTTCTCCCATGCGGTATATTTTCTTCATATTTTTTATGTCTATCATATATTCCGCACCGGAAATCAGTTTAACCGCCATATATATTCCTCCCGATTTTTTACTGCATTCCTGACGGGCGCTCTCCGCCACCGCCGTGACCGCCCATGTTACCGGGGCTTCCGCCGCCCATGTTACCGTGGCTTCCGCCGCCCATACTTTGCATCATCTTCATAAAGTCATCATCGCCGCTTGCAGTTTGAACATACACAACCGTGTCGCCTTCTTTAAGACCGCTCTTAACCTCGGCAAGCATTCCGTTTGAAACTCCGTATTCGATTTCCACAGCCTTATAATCATTGGGGAATACCGCATTTTCTTTGGTATTTTCACCCTTTAAATATACGGTAGCCTTTCCGTCTTTCGCCATATTAAGAGCGTCCTGCGGAATAACCAGCACATTTTTAACCTCGGAAACGATAATGTTTGCATTAACATTCATTCCCGACCTAAGCTCGCCCGGTTCATCAATGGTGATTTCCACAGCAAAGGTGGTTACGCCCTGACCGCTTACATCACCCTCTTCGGCAATATTTGAGACATAACCCGCAAACTGCTGACCGGGAAGAGCGTCCGCCGTAACATTTGCTGTCTGACCCATATAAACATCGGATATATCAAGTTCATCTATGGTAATGGTGAACTTCATTTTACTCATATCCGCAACAACCATAAGTATTGTCTGGGCATTGCTGTTATCGATTTTATCGCCCACTTCAACCTCTTTTTCAATAATCGTTCCCGAAATCGGTGCGGTTATTTTATAATCATCAAGAGATTTTTTGCCCGATTGAACTGAAAGACTGTTACTTTTAACGGATTGAGAAGCCGATTCTTTTTCATCCATCAGGTTTTGGCTTTCCAAAACCGCAATAAGCTGACCCGCTTTAACATTGTCGCCGCTTTGAGCATAAACACTTTTAACCGTTCCGTCAACCTCTGCACGAAGCGACATTTCCGAACCGTTTTCTATAACTCCGTCCTTTGCGGATGAAACGCTGCCGCCCGAATGGGTTCTGACAGTTCCCGCAACCGTTGTTCCCGCCGTTAAAGAACCGGGATTTTCAATGGTTATTTCAATATTTTTTATGTAACTTCCGTCCGATTCCGTGCCCACACCGGAGTCATATTTGTATGTGACCGTTCCGTTTAAGGAAATCATATGGTCGGCATTTGTAACCGTTGCGCTGTCACCCAGCGAAACTTTGTTGTAATCCGCCGCCGTAAACGGAATTTTAACCACAAGACTTTCCTTATTTTCCACCTTGCCGACCTCGCCTGCCTTTACGGCATTGCCGACTTTTAAGGTACTTGTAAGAGTTCCCGATGCCGGAGCATAAATGTTAAGCTTATTTATATCTCTGTTGGTTTGGTTAAGCTTAGACTGGCTTTGGCTGAGTCCGATTTCGCTTTTTTCGTAGTTCAATCGTGCGTCCTCATCATCAATTTGATAAAGAAGGTCGCCCTCTTCAACATAATCACCCTTATTAAAAGGTGACGAAATAACCTCACCCTTAACCAATGCCGTTATTTCACGGCGCTCGTAAGGCTCGACCTGACCACTTTGCTCTATGGTTTCAACCACATCACCGTATGAAACCGTACTCTCCATTTGAATGGCTGTATTTTCTACTGCCTCGGGTTTTAAAATCCAATACAAAACACCGCCGAGCACAGCAATTATCAAAATGAGTATTATCACTTTTTTAACGCTGAACCAATTTTTGATTTTCTTGAAAAATTCCTTCATTTGAAATCCTCCCGATAAATTTTCTGTAACCATTTTATACCGATTATGTGTTTTCCTTGTGAAAATGCCGTGAATTTTTAGAAAAACACCGCTCGCTCCGCATATTTTCCGCAAAAACAAACCGTGCAGAAAATTCTGCACGGTTTAACAATCTTAAATTAGTCACCAAAGGAAACACCGATTGCTTTTGCAATTGTAACAAGCTCGCCGTTTGGTTCAACAGCCTTGTTTGCACCGATAACATTTTCCAAAGATTCGTAAGCCATTTCGTTACCTTTAAGTGTAACCATATTGCCAAATTTACCTTCCATAAGGAGTTCGACAGCCGCATTACCGTATCTTGTTGACAAAATTCTGTCATTTGCGGTTGTTGTGCCGCCACGCTGAACATGACCCAAAATTGTAGCTCTTGCTTCAAGTCCGACAAGCTGTTCAAGCTGCTCTGCAACATGAGTTCCGATACCGCCGAGACGAATGGGGTCCGGGCTGTTTTCAACAACCTTTGATACCATAACTTCGCCGCCCTTCGGCTTTGCACCCTCTGCAACAACAACGATTGAGAAGTTCTTGCCTCTTGCGCAATTTGCTTTAATAGCATCTGCAACCTTATTTATATCATATTCGATTTCGGGAATCAAGATAGCGTCTGCGCCGCCGGCAATACCGGATGAAAGCGCCAAGAAGCCCGCATATCTGCCCATTGCTTCAACAACTATAATTCTGCTGTGAGATTCAGCAGTTGTTCTTAATCTGTCGATTGCTTCCGCTGCTGTTGATACGGCTGTATCAAAACCGAAAGTTGTATCCGTTGCCGCAAGGTCGTTATCGATGGTTTTCGGAACGCCGATAACCTTAACGCCCTTTCTGGAGAAGTCACGACCGCTTGTTAAAGTGCCGTCACCGCCGATTACAACAAGAGCATCGATTCCTGCTTTTTTAAGATTTTCAACGCCCACATCGGAATAATCTCCGTGATGTTCAACACCGTTTTCATCGGTAAAGGTATAATCGAAAAGATTATCCTTGTTGGAGCTGTAAAGAATCGTGCCGCCCTTTGAGATGATTCCCGTTACATTATCCAATGTAAGGTTAACGAATTCGTCTCCGCCGAGGAACAAGCCTCTGTAGCCGTGCTTAATTCCCACAACTTCCAGACCGTACTTTAAAATTGCGGTTTTTGTAACCGCTCTGATAACCGCATTAAGACCGGGACAGTCTCCACCGCCTGTCATAACGCCGATTCTCTTAATTTCACTCATAATAACATAGCCTTTCTTCCACAATATTAAAATTGCGATATCGTCTGTGGACGAACGATTCGCTAAACCGAGGTCCGCATTGCGGCTTCGGATATTTGGCTGTTTTTATTTTCTCCAAAGACTTCCGTAATAATACGGACATAACATCTTTGTCAAAATTGTAACATTATCTATTATATAC
>CAZTEA010000081.1:0-6184 GCA_964612315.1 uncultured Oscillospiraceae bacterium
CATATAATAAGACAAAAATCAATATTTAATGCTCAAGCAAATAGCTGATTCTTGCGGATAAAATATTTTCGGGAATCCCTTTTTCCAAATAAGATGCAAGACTGAAAATCTTTTCGGATTTATCACTTTGAATTTCAATAACTATTTTTTTGTTTTTGTAATGGTTTTCCATAAGCTCTTCGGCGTTTTTGCGAAGAGCGCTTCGGTTTCCCGTTCCCGATTTTAAGGCAATCCCCACCAAAACTCCGTTTTCGTTTTCTATAACCGCCACTCTCTCGGCGTGGGTCATGGCGGCAATGCTTCTGGCAATATATATTTTTTCTTCATCGTTAAAGCTTTCTCGGTATCCTTGCTCGTTTTTTCCAGAGTTTGTGCTATCTTTTTTATAGTTTCCGAGATTAAGTACCATTAAGACGAAAGAAAGCACGCATATTGTCCCGAATAAAAATTTTTTCATTTTTTCACAACCTTTTCATATTATCCTAAATTTATTTTGCATATTTTAAGGCTTTTAATACAAAATAATAGTGAACGAAAAAATAAAAAAGGAGCATTGGTTATGAATGTAATTGCCTTGATTCTTGTCATAATAGGTGCTATCAATTGGGGAAGTATAGGAATTTTCGGCTTCGATATTGTTGCGGCAATTTGCGGCGGACAATTATCAATTTTAAGCCGAATTATATTTACGATAGTGGGTCTTGCGGGACTTTGGTCGATTTCCTTCTTCTTTAAAGAGAAACCCTTGATTGAGCATAAAGAATCATAATAACAACAGCTCTGTAAAAACAAAGTTTTTACAGAGCTGTTGTGTTTTAGCTTGCGTTTTTAATTTGTAATCTTAACCTGTCGGCAATCATTGCGATAAATTCCGAATTTGTGGGTTTGCCCTTTGTGTTGGCGACGGTGTAACCGAAAATGGAATTTAAAACTTCGGTATCCCCTCTGTCCCATGCCACTTCAATGGCATGGCGGATGGCTCGTTCAACACGGCTTGCGGTGGTGTTGAAATCTTCGGCAACCGTTGGATACAGCTTCTTGGTTATGGAATTGATAACATCCAAATTATCCACAACAAGCATAATTGCGTGACGAAGGTATTGGTAGCCTTTAATGTGTGCGGGAATGCCGATTTCGTGAATGGTTTCCGTAACCATAGTCTCGATATCCAACGCCTGACCGGTTTTTCTTGCAATTACGGTTCCGGGTTTTTCGTTTGGTCTGCAAAGCAGCTTAATTGCATTTATCAAGCTGTCAACACTAAGAGGCTTTACCATAAAATAATCAGCACCCATATCAATGCAGTTTTGAGCAATCTGCTCCTTTTGAATTGACGATGAAATTATAAACATCGGCTTATTTTCCCGTCTTTTCATTCTGAGTCGCTCCAAAACTCCCATTCCGTCAAGAGACGGAAGAAGGAGATCCATAAGAACAACATCTGGCTTTAAAAGCTCAACCTTTTCCAATACCTCAAAACCGTCTCCTGCTGTGGCGCATACGGTAAAGGTATAATCTGTCTCCAAATGATTCTTGATTCTTTCGCAGTAACCTCTGTCGCTATCCGCAATAAGTACCTTTATTTGCTTTTCCATTTTAACAACTCTCCTTTTATATTTCCAATATTTTCCAATTGCAATTAGATTATATACCAAAATACCAAAATTTGTCAATAGTTTTTTGGAAAAATTTTCCAAAAAACTTTCAGATGTTGAGGTTGATGTCAAAAAAAGGCACAATATATAGTGTTTTTGTCGCTATTTGGAGGGCTGTGTGCCAAAGGTTTCCCAAATATAATTATTTGCGGAATTTTCCAAAGAGTCGTCTAATGTGGTAAGCTTTTTAAAATCGGGATATTTGTGTTTTAGAGTGTTTTCCAAAATCATATCGCAAAGAGCGGGATTTTTAGGAAGAAGCGGACCGTGGAGATTGGACGCTACAACATTTTTGTAAAGCAACCCTTCATATTGACCGCTTCCGTCGTTGCCGTATCCCGTAATTACTTTTCCGAGCGGAGTGTAAGATCCTATATCGGTTTTTCCGCCGTGATTTTCAAAGCCCGAGATTTTACCGAGAGTCGGGTTTTCAATGATTACATTTCCGATAAAACGGGAGGGCGAGGGGATTGTATCGATATCCAAAATCTCCAATCCTTGCACACTTTTGCCAAAGCTCGGATAGGTTTTGCCCAAAATTTCAAATCCCGAACACAGGGCGATAAGAGTTTTTCCGCTTTCAATAAAATCGGAAAGAGAAGCTTTGGCTGCTTTAAGAACCGAAACAACGGTTTGAGTTTCTCGTTCGGGACCGCCTCCCAAAAGAATAATATCGGCATTTTCGATGTTTGGGGTATCTTCTGCGTTGCAAACCGTGACATTTGCCGAAATATTGCGCCACAAAAGGCGTTTTTCAAGACTCATAATATTTCCCTTGTCCCCGTAAAGATTTAAAAGATTAGGATAAAGGTGAAGAATATTTATTTCATAGCTCATTTGTTTTTAACCTCCAATTCCTTTTTCATATCAAGCATAATTTTTTGTGTTCCGAAAAGCGCTGTGTAATTTACCAAAACATAGCAAACCTCGGCATCGGTGGTTAAAACCTTTTCGATGGCACTTTTCATATCATCGGTCACGGAATCGATTGTAATATCGCAGTATTTAAAGCGAAGAGCCAAATCGTAGCGGCGAACGCCTGAGAGAGTGAGTGTGTTTAAGGCCTCGTTCGCAAGAGTTTCAAAATTTACATCCCAAAGCCAGGAAACATCCATACCGTCACTTTCGGCGGCATTAACGGCAATTATAATGTCTTTTTTGCGGTTATCTGCCAAAACCGTTGAAATTGCCTGGTTAAATCCTGCGGGATTTTTAGCCAAATTCAAAATAACGGGTTTGCCAAGATTGATTTCTTCCATACGCCCGATTTGAGGTTTGTAGTCGTTTAAAAGGTTGTTGAAATTGTCGGAAATAACGCCCAAAAGCTTCATTGCCGAATACACGGCAAGAACATTGTAGATGTTATAGAATCCTCTGTAATTGAGCTTAATTTTGTTGTTGTCCACAGTAAAATTAAGTCCCGTTTTAATGTCAACTTCTGTTGCCTCGAAATCGATTTTCGGACGGGCGTTTTGACATTTCGTGCAAAAAAAGTCGCCAAGCTGGCTGTAGTGGCGGTAGTGGTAGTGCATTTCGCCGCCGCAAACCATACAGCGCTGAACCTCACAGGCTTCGTTGTCTTGAGGGAGAACGCTTTCGCTTATTCCGAAGTAATGGGCAGTAGCTTCCGTGCCGAGACAAGTTGTCATCGGGTCGTCTCCGTTTAAGATAAGGTTAATGCTTGGTGCTTTTGCGATTGCCGCTTTAAGAAGATGAATGGTTGAATCAACTTCACCGTATCTGTCAAGCTGGTCACGGAAAAGATTTGTAACTATCATATAATCCGGAACAATGTGGTCAAAAACTTTAACGGCGGAAGCTTCATCCACTTCAAGGCAAGCATAGTCCGCTTTGAATTTACCGAAAATATTGCAGTTTTGAGCAAAGCTTGTGGCAACTCCGCTGAGCATATTTGCTCCGACTGTATTACAGACAACCTTAAAGCCGCATTTTGTTAAAGCGGAATATAAAAGATTGTTGGTGGTTGTTTTGCCGTTTGTTCCGCAGGTGAAAATAACCTTGCCGGTAATGTTTTTCTTTAGCCTCTTTATTATATCTGGGCAAATTTTAAGAGCGATAACTCCCGGCGTGGAGCTGGATTTTTTTCCCAAAATTTTTCCCATAATTGTGGACAGCTTTGCCGCCCAAACTGCAAGTAAAAGTCTCATAGTTTTTTGTCCTTTCTTATTTTTGAATTAGTTTTATATCTTCCGGTTCAAAGTAGTTTGAAAGTTCGTCAAGAGGAAGATTGTCCTCATCTGCCCAAAGGGATTTCGGAGCGGCGAAGGCTTGCTTTGTGTCTTCGTAGTAAATATTTACGGGAAGATTTCCGCCTTTTAAAATTCCTTTCAGAACTTCAAGCTTATCCTTTTCATCGGATTTCATTTTCAGATACAATTTTTTGTATTTTCTTTCTTTGACATCGGTAAGAGGGGCAACGCTCTCTAAGCGAAGCTTTGGTGGTTTATCCTCCGGAATATCCAGATTGCCGGAAAAACAAAGAACGGCATCTTCCTTTAAAAGATTGTAAAATGTTCGGACATACGAGGGGAAAACTATGACTTCCATAGATGAGGTCAAGTCCTCGATGTTAAGGTAATACATAAGCTCGTTTTTCTTTGTAAATTGCTTTCGAACAGAGTTTATAATTCCGCAGATTGTAACCTTGTCGCCGCTGTTTAACTGATGATTTTCGTTTTCGTTAATTTCATAAACGGTTGAGTTTGCGAGCTTTTCGATTTTATCTTTGTAATTATCAAGGGGATGTCCCGAAATATAAACGCCCAAATATTCTTTTTCGTTTTTCAAAATTTCGCTGTGGGTTAATTCCTTTTCGTTGGTAAATTCGTCCTTGTCGCTGCCGAAATCCTCAAAGAAGCTGCCGAAATCAAGCTGACCGTCAATGTTATTTTTTTTGGTATCCACGGCGCTGTCGAAGATTTGTTCAAAAACATCAAGAAGAGAGGCTCTTTTAAGTTCCATTGAGTCAAAAGCCCCGCATCGGATAAGGGATTCAAGCCCTCGCTTGTTTAATTTCCCTGTTGCCATTCTTTTGCAAAAATTCGTAAAAGAGGTGAATATGCCGTTTTCATCACGCTCTTGGGCGATTTCGTCGATAATCGAAAGACCGACATTTTTAACCGCACCCAAGCTGAAGCGAATATTTTTGCCGTCGGGAACGAAGGCGGTATTGCTTTTGTTAATATCGGGAGGAAGAATTTTTATGCCGATTTTCCGAGCCGAGTTCAGATATTTCGTAATCTTATCGGGATGAGATAAACAGCTTGTTAAAAGCGCCGCAAAA
Source organism: uncultured Oscillospiraceae bacterium (assembly GCA_964612315.1). GTDB lineage: Bacteria > Bacillota > Clostridia > Monoglobales > Monoglobaceae > SIG454. Next base: position 4,960 of record CAZTEA010000081.1, read on the forward strand.
AATTCAACGCTGTAGTGGTAGCGGAGCCATGCCGTTTGATAAGAAACGAAAGCGTATGCCGCCGCATGGGATTTGTTAAAGGCATATTTGGCAAAATCCATCATTTCGTCAAATATTTCCGCCGCCGTTTTTTCGTCAATTCCGTGGCGGATAGCGCCATCCACCTCATATTCGCCCGTTTCGGTTTTAATTCCGTATATAAAGTTTTTTCGCTCCTGTTCCATAACATCCGTTTTCTTTTTGGACATTGCACGACGAACAAGGTCGGAGCGTCCGAGGGAGTAGCCTCCCAAATCACGGACAATTTGCATAACCTGCTCTTGATAGACAATACATCCGTATGTAACATCGAGAATGTTTTCCAAAAGAGGATGCTTGTAGGTTATGTTATCGGGATTTTTTTTGTTTGCAACATAACGGGGAATGGAATCCATAGGACCTGGTCTATAGAGGGAAATTCCGGCTATAATATCCTCAATGGAGGAGGGCGAAAGGTCTTTCATAAAGGATTGCATTCCGCCGCTTTCAAGCTGAAACACTCCATCGGTATCTCCGTCGGAAATCATTTTATAAACAGCTTGGTCGTCAAAGTCGATTTTGCTTATGTCAATTGTCGTGCCGTGATTTTTTTTGATATTTTCAATGGTATCACGAATAACCGTTAAGGTTCTCAAGCCTAAAAAGTCCATTTTTAAAAGGCCGAGGTGCTCAACGGTATCTTTGGTAAATTGAGTTGTTATAACATCATTGTTGCATTGAACGGGGACATATGCCGTTACGGGTTCACGGGTGATAACCACACCGGCGGCGTGGGTTGAAGAATGACGGGGAAGCCCCTCAAGCTCCTTTGAAGTGTCGATAAGCTTCTTTATTTGCATATCGTTGTCGTACATATCTTTAAGCTGGGGATTGATTTTTAATGCCTTTTCAATTGTCATATCAAGAGCGAGAGGTATTTCCTTCGAAACGGTATCTGCCACGGAATACGGCACATCAAGGGCACGCCCAACATCTCGTATGGCAAGGCGTGCCGCCATAGTTCCGAAGGTAATGATTTGCGCAACATGGTCGCTGCCGTATTTTTGATTTACATAATCGATAACCTCGCCTCGGCGTTCATAACAAAAGTCAATATCAATATCGGGCATGGTAACACGCTCGGGATTTAGGAAACGCTCGAAAATCAAACCGTATTTTATGGGGTTTATATCGGTAATTTTAAGAC
>CAZTEA010000082.1:0-6174 GCA_964612315.1 uncultured Oscillospiraceae bacterium
CCTCAGTCGGAAGAGGCGATCATTGTCGAGATGATATTCAAAGAATTTATAAACGGTATGGGAAAACTTGCAATTGCAAAAAAAGCCAACGCAATGGGAGCTGTAACCCACAGGGGGAATGCTTTCGAGAACCGAACCGTTGACTATATTTTGCACAATCCCGTCTACATCGGGAAAATTCGCTGGAATCCGTCCGGGCGTACCAATCGAGACTTTTACAGCAAAGAGCTTATTATTTCACAAGGAACTCATTCGCCGATAATCTCCGAAAAGCTGTGGGAACAAGCACAAGAACGCCTTAAAACCACGAATCGCAATAAAAAGCGTTATGTTCGGGAAGCTTCCTCCCCGTCACATATTTTCCAAGGGCTTATTAAGTGTTCCAACTGCGGTTCAACCCTTATATATTCGGGTAAAGGTCTGCAATGCCACTTGTACGCCAAAGGCCGCTGTGAAGTTTCTCACTATATCAGCATAGCTAAAATTGAAAAATTGGTAATTGAAAATATTCAAAACGACTTTAAAAACGGTAATATAAACATTTCCCCCAAGCACCGTGAAGAAGTCAACCGAAACGAATTTGTTTTAAAGCAAATTTCAAGAGAAAAGGAAAAGCTGGCCCGTGTAAAAGAAGCTTTTGAAAAAGGCATTGACTCAATAGAGGAATATTCCGAAAACAAAGCTCGAATTCAAAATAAAATCTCAGAGCTAACCACACAGCTTGCTTCCTCTTCTGACGCCTCGTCAAACTCTAAAGAAGTTCGACAAGCCTTTATATCTAAATATAAAGCTGTCGTTGTCACGCTTACTGACCCAAACAGCTCCATTGCCGAAAAAAATACAATCCTGCGAATGTTCGTAGACGAAATTGTTTTCAATAAATCCGCCGCAAGCGTCCATATAACCTATTCCCTTTAGCTATATCCTTTTGAAGTACGGTGGTCCTCATGGCGAAATGGGAGCCGCAATGCGGTATCTTTCCCAAAGATATTCAATGCCAAACGAGGTCACTAAATCCGTCCTGACCGATATAGGAACAGAAGAGCTCGCTCATTTGGAGATTGTCGGAAGCCTTGTTACGCAGCTTGCCAAAAACGCCACCACCTCGGAAATTGAAAACAGCCCGATGGCACCTTATTTCATCGACCACAACCGAGGCGTTTACCCCGCCGCCGCTTCCGGAGAAGCTTTCTCCGCTCTCACTCTTTCGGTAAGCGGCGACCCCATTGCCGACCTCACCGAAGATCTTGCAGCAGAGCAAAAGGCACGGGCGACATACGATAACATTTTAAGGGTTTCCGACGACCCCGATGTTAACGATGTTATAAAATTTTTGCGTGCAAGAGAAATCGTTCATTTTCAGCGCTTCGGTGAAGCCTTGGATACGGTTCAAAATCGACCTGCCGGAAAATCCTGCTTCTTTATGGGAAAATAAACTTATATTTCATCGTTTACATTAAAAGAGTAACCACAATGCTGACACCTGATAAGGAAGTAATTTAGAAACTACATCTAATGCATTGAATTATCCGGTATTAGCAAAAACAAGTCCAAGAGATGAATACCGAGAAGAACATTAAAATGTTTTTCTCGGTATTTTTCTATTTTTAGTGGTACATTCGACTATTAAGCCGCCTTTGAGTACAATTATGTTAAAAAATCAAAGGAGGTACAATATGCAAGACAAGAAGTATTACATAGCATTGGATGATTTTGAGCGCAAGATGGCTGTGAATTACCTGAACGAAAAGAGGAACAACCTTATTGCCAACAGCAAGTACACCGATGCGGTGGACGAGGTTTTAGTGAAAATTATTGATGCGAAACAAAAGAAATTCAATGCAATCTATAAGGAGGCGTGAGTATGGAAAAGGTTATTTATGACGAAAAGAACGGTCTTTGTTACAAACTTCAAGGCGATTATTACATTCCTTGCTTGAAACTTCCCGAAGAAGAACAACAGCCAATTGGCATTTGGGGACATCGGCACTTGCGATATATCAAGCAACATCGCAAGATGTTATACCTAAATCTGCTGACAAGCGGCAAGCTGAACAAATACCTTTCAGACCTCGATAAGCAGGCAGAGGATATGTTTTTCTCGGCTCATAAAGCAGATGGCAGAGCGTGAGGGCATAACCGAACAACTCAAAGCGAACATAATATTCACGGTTCCTTTGATTTATATCTCTGTTTTTATTATACACCGTACATCAATGTACGATGCAACCCATTTTGGAAAATTTTTTAACTTTTCTCGAAAAAATAAAAGCCGTCCGCAAGTGACATTCAACCGCCAAAGTATAGACTTCGGTTGGCATATCACGCAAACAGCTTTGTATTTTTATTTTTTGTTGTATTTTCCCAGCTTATCGCGGTACTCGCCCGGGGATAAATTAAATTTGCATTTGAATACCCTTGGGAAATAATTGGTTTTATCATAACCAACGGCAATTGCTATGCTTTTTATATTCATATCGGTTTCGCTTAAAAGCTCTTTCGCCTTATTTAAACGAACCTCCATTATATATTTCGGGATTGAAATATTCATTCGGTTTTTAAAAACATCGTTTATATAATTAGGCGAAAAATGGAAAAGCTCCGCAATATATGTTAAGCATACGGAAAAATCCATATAATTTTCATCAATATAATTCTTAATTTTTTCAATAACCGAATCGTGAAATTCGCCCTCATCGCTTTTGCCAAACTGCATAATGTTTTGATACTGTATTTTGGTATACTCAACAACCTCCGCCACATTCTTAAGTTCAAAAATATGCTGATTCGCCATGGTTCTTTGATTTTTTATTTTCTTAAAACCGAGCTTACCAAAATAATCGTACGCCATATTCATAAGCTTCAGACAAACAAATTTCACGGAAATATCCGAGCACCCATTCGAAATATTTTCAAAAACACTTTCGAAATAAGCCATATCGTTTTTCATAAGACTTCTCAAAGCTTCATCTTCGAATTTCTTATCGCTGAGCACATATCCCAGATATTTTTTCACTTCTTTTTTGCGTTTACACTCCAAAAGAAGCTCCAAAACATTCTCATACTCCAAAGGAGTTCGTAGATATTCAACGCTTTCGCCGTCAAAACGAGAACCAAGCCTGTCTCCCGTGAAAATCATAAAAATTTCATCGGAAAACTTCATAATCTCTCCGATAAGTTTCTCTTTTGCGGAAATATTATTTCCAATATCGGCAACAATCGCATCCGCATTCAGCTTTACCGTTTTATCATACGCTCTTTTATAATCGGAGACATATTCCACAACTTCAACTTCGGGCATATCCTTTTTAAGCAAATCGAATATTCCCTTAAAACTGTCGGTATCACCGACGACCAATACTTTAAGCAAAGTTTCCCCTCCTTTGTCTTAAAGAGAACAATAATTTTGCAAATTACGACTCACCGAATGCAGCTTTATCGCAAATAAGTGTTATATCCCCATGCACCTTAAGCATAGTAGCAGGATTGCTTGTGGTAATTTTGTCATCCAAAAGGGCACGCACCGCATCTCGCTTATTTTCACCGCTCGCCAAAAGAACAATCTTTTTCGCCTTTAAAATAGAGCCGATGCCCATAGTAATAGCCTGTGTGGGCACCTCTGACTTATCAGCAAAGAATCTTGCATTTGCATTTATTGTACTCTCTGTCAGTCCTGTCAAATGTGTAACGGCAATCAAACTTTCATCTGGTTCATTGAAACCGATATGCCCGTTTTGACCTATTCCCAAAAGCTGAATATCAACACCACCGACATCCGACAGCATTTTTTCATATCTTCCGCATTCCGCCTGAGGATCTTTCACGCTTCCGCACGGAACAAAAGTTCTGCTCTTATCAATATTAACATGATTGAAGAGCTTTTCATTCATAAAATATCTGTAGCTTTGGCAGTTGTCCTCTTTAATGGGATAATATTCATCGAGGTTGTAGGTTGTAACATCTGAAAAATCCAGCTTACCCTGCTTGTAGCGCTCAATCAGCTTTGCATATAAGCCCTCGGGAGTTGAGCCTGTTGCCAAACCCAGAACAGAATTTGGTTTAACCGCAATTTGACCCGCTATAATTTCGGCACATTTTTCGGACATTTCTTCATAATTTTTGCATATTACTATTCTCATATTGTCCCCTCTCGTCTAAATGTTATTTACCGTCATTTATAAAATTACTTCGTGTCCCGTTTCCGCAGATTCATAAATCGCATCCAAAATCTGCATAAGAACGATACCGTCCTCTGCCGGTGCCATTGTCTTTGCATCGCCCTTAACACAGTCAATATAATGTCTTATTTCTCTATCAAAAGCTCCGTCAAAATCAAGAGTTGTCTGAGCCTTAAGAGTTACATCGGTCATAAATCCGTCCATCTCGGAATAAATCTCCATATCGGGAGCAAATTTCACGCCGCCCTTTGAGCCGAACAACTCAATGTCTCCTTTATCCTCTTTAAGGTTTAAGCTGAAGCTGGTTTCAACCTGAAGAACAAAACCGTTGTCAAATCTAATCATCGCAGTTGCCAAATCTTCAACATCACAGCCGCTATATTCCGCAGCGGAACGAGCAACATAAGGCTTCGGTGTTTTAATTCCGGGACGATCCAAAAGCTTTTTAAAGGTTGCACCGTAAACCGAAACAGGCTTGGGATTTCCAAGTGCGTAACGAACATAGTCGATAACATGAACCCCCAAATCAATAAGAGGTCCACCGCCGGAAACAGCTTTAATCGCAAACCAGCCGCCGGGGTTACCGTTACGGCGAATGTAGCAAACCTTGCCGTAATAAAGCTCACCCAATTTATCATTTTCAATCATTTCTTTAAGGAGCTGCATATCTCTTCCGTATCTTCTTACAAAACCGATAGCCAAGAGCTTGTTATTTTTTTCTGCCGCTTCTCTCATTCTCTTTGCATCCTCTGCATTGGTTGCCATAGGCTTTTCACAAAGAACATGCTTGCCCGCATTAAGAGCCGCAATCGAAGCCGGAGCATGAACCGCATTCGGTGTGCAAACGCTTACCGCATCAAGCTCGGGAAGCTTAAGCATCTCATTGTAATCCGTAAATGTTCTTTCAATGCCGTATTTTTCAGCCTGAGTTTTAAGTCTTTCAGGATTGATGTCACAAAAAGCATATACTTCAACATCTTCGCATTGAGCATATCCGTGCAAATGCGCTTCCGAAATTCCACCGCAGCCGATTATACCTATTTTAATCTTTTCGCTCATAATAAATTATCCTCTCTTAATAAAATTTTCTCAAAAAATCTCTCGCAAGCTCGATATCGGCAGCAGGATTATCACCAACTTCTCTCTCGATTGTGAGGAAGCCCTTGTATCCGATATCTTCAAGCGCCTTAAGATAGTTTTCAAAAGGAACATTTCCCGTTCCCAAAGGAACTTCACGGAACGCCGCACCCTCTTGAATCCAAACTTCAATATCCTTATCGCTCTTCGGAAGTACACCGTATAACTTTTCGGGATTTTCATCACGAAGCTTAATACCGTCTTTTGCGTGAGTGTGAACTATGTAATCCTTAAGATTGTAAACCGCCTGAACCGGGTCGTCTCCCGTCACCATAACAAGGTTAGCCGGGTCAAGGTTTACAGCAACGCCGGTTGAATGAAGGTCATCCAAGAAAACCTTAAGGTCTGCCGAAGTTTCAGGACCAGTTTCAATTGCAAAATGAGCGCCCACAGAATCCGCAAACTCTGCCAATTCGTGACAAGCCTCGTGCATAATTTTATATCTGTCGTGATTTTTATCAGACGGAACAACGCCGATATGAGTTGTAACAACATCTGTTTCAAGCTCCTTGGCAAGCTCCATTATTCTCTTTGACTTTTCAATGAGAATGGGATTTCTTTCGGGACGGAAGAAGCCTTCACCCAAATCGCCACAAAGTGCGCTGAAGCACATTCCGTTTGATTTAATCATATCTAAAAGTTCTTTTCTATCGTCTTTTGAAAGTTCTTCGGGTGAATTTTCACCTTTTGTCGCAAACATTTGAATGCCTTTCATCCCCAAAGAAGCAGCCTTCTCTATCGCAGTTTTGCGGTCGGTTCTGAAAGATTCAAGTAATACACCGATTGGAAAATTATACATAATCGTACCTCATTTCTTTTAAATTATACTTGACTTTTACAAATTTATTATATATTATAT
>CAZTEA010000083.1:0-6135 GCA_964612315.1 uncultured Oscillospiraceae bacterium
ATGGAGGATGTTGTGGTGCTTGATGTTCCCCTGCTGTTTTCCTCGGACTTCAAAATTAAGTGCGATGTTAAAGTTGCGGTTATTGCCGATGAAAGTGTAAGGGTTAAGCGTGTTATGGCTCGTGACAGCGTGAGTGAAGATGAGGTTTTAAGCCGGATTAAAAATCAAATAAGCAATGAAGAATACAGGCTTCTTGCGGATATTTGCATTGATAATTACGATTTGAGCAAAACACAACAAGAGGTTAAGAAAATTTATGACAGATTGAAGGGAAAAAATTGAGAAGAAGCGGTTGCTGTTTGGGAAAACTTACAAAACTTGCCGTATGGTTTATTATTATAGCCGTTGCCTTGGCGTGGTTTTTCTTTTGTGGCGGAAAAAATATGATGCTTCGGTATTTTTATCCGTTACAGCATGAAGAATATGTCACAAAGTATTCAAGCGAATATAAAATTGACAAGTACCTCGTATATGCGGTTATTCACACGGAAAGCAAGCATGACCCTCATGCGGTATCAGGGGCCGGTGCAACGGGACTTATGCAGCTTATGGAGGAAACGGCGGCTTGGTGTAATGAAGAGGGAGAATTTGGATATAATATTCCGGAGGATTTAACCGACCCTGAAGCAAATATCAGAATAGGCTGTTACTATTTAAGTTATTTGCTTAAAATGCACAATAACAATATGGAAACGGCTCTTGCCGCATATAATGCCGGAGAGGGTAATGTTAAGCTGTGGCTGGAAGACGAACAATATTCCGCCGGTGACGGAAATCTTAAGACCACACCATATCAAGAAACCAACGACTATATTGAAAAAGTGCTGAAAAGCTACAAACTATACAAAGAGATATATTAGAAAAGAGGTTTATTTACAATGGATTTGACTTATTCAAAGAAAAATGGATTTTCTGGAATGGATGAACAGGAAAAAGAAAAAGTGTTTGATTTTTGCGAAAATTATCGTAATTTTATAAACATTGCCAAAACCGAAAGAGAATTTTGTGAGGAGTGCTACAAAAAGCTGGAGGCAGAGGGCTTTGTTTCTTTGGAAACAAAAACCGAACTTAAAGCGGGAGACAAAGTGTATACGGTGAACAGAGGCAAAGGTATTTTTGCGGCGGTTATAGGAAAGAAGCCGTTAGCGGATGGGATAAATCTTGTGGGTGCGCATATTGATTCGCCCCGTCTTGATTTAAAGCCGAATCCTTTATATGAGGACGGAGGAATTGCTCTCTTTAAAACTCATTATTACGGCGGTATCAAAAAATTTCAATGGCTTACCATTCCTCTGTCAATTCACGGGGTAATAGTGAAAAAGGACGGCACGCAAATAAAGGTAAATATCGGCGAGGGTGAAGATGACCCGATTTTCTGTATTTCCGACATATTGCCGCACTTGGGACAAGAACAGGCTAAAAAGCCTTTGGGTCAAGCAGTTTCCGGGGAGAGTCTTAATGTAATTCTCGGAAATATTGAGTCCGATGAGGTGGAAAAGGAAAAGGTTAAGTATACGATTTTAAAATATTTGAACGAAAAATATGATATAACGGAAAGTGACTTGCTAAGCAGCGAAATTGAAGTTGTTCCCGCTTTTCCCGCAAGAGATTTGGGATTTGACAGAAGTATGATAGCCGGATACGGTCACGATGACAGAGTTTGCGCATATACGGCTCTTGAGGGTATTATAAATATTAAATCCCCCGAAAAAACCGCAGTTTGTCTGTTGGTAGACAAAGAGGAAATCGGAAGCATGGGTTGCACGGGAATGCAGTCGAGATATTTTGAAAATACCATGGCTAAGCTTTGCACAATGAAAGAAAAAGAAAGCAGCGATTTTTATTTAAGAGAAGTGTTGTCAAATTCATCTTGCCTTTCAGCCGATGTGGGTGTTGCTTTTGATCCGAATTTCCCAGAAACTTGCGAAAAAAACAATACCGCTTTTGTCAATAACGGACTTTTGTTGACAAAATATACGGGTTCAAGAGGAAAAGGCGGAGCAAGTGATGCCAATGCGGAATTTGTTGCCAAGGTAAGAAATATTTTTGAAGAAAACGGCGTTTTGTGGCAAATTGGAGAGCTGGGCAAAGTTGACGGCGGCGGCGGCGGAACGATAGCGCAATTTGTGGCAAATCTCGATATGGAAGTAATTGACTGCGGCGTGGCTCTTCTTTCTATGCATTCACCCTACGAAATTGCCGGAAAGATAGATATTTATATGGCTTACAAAGGCTATAAAGCGTTCTACGAAAGTTAAGAAAAATCAGTCGGATGTAAAATCCGGCTTTTTTCTTAAAAAAACTGTCCTTAAACCTTGACAGTTCACGAATTTTTTCGTATACTTAATATGTATGCAGTTACAGAAATTTGAAAGGATTGAGATATATGGCTAAAGATGAAAAAAGACTGGTTGAAGAAATCACTCCCATGGATGAGGACTTCGCCCAATGGTATACAGATGTAATAAGAAAAGCTCAGCTTTGCGATTATTCCGGGGTTAGAGGTTGTATGGTTATACAGCCCTACGGTTATGCAATTTGGGAAAATATACAGAAAGAATTGGACAGAAGATTTAAAGAAACGGGGCATCAAAATGTATCAATGCCTATGTTTATTCCCGAGAGCCTTCTCCAAAAAGAGAAGGATCATGTTGAGGGGTTTGCCCCGGAGGTTGCTTGGGTTACTCACGGCGGAAACGAAAAACTTCAGGAAAGACTTTGTGTGCGTCCCACATCCGAGACGCTCTTTTGTCACCATTATGCAAGTGCAATACATTCATACCGTGATTTGCCGAAGCTGTATAATCAATGGTGTAGCGTTGTAAGATGGGAAAAAACAACAAGACCGTTTTTGCGTTCGGCTGAGTTTTTATGGCAGGAGGGGCATACGGCTCACGCAACCGCAGAAGAAGCCGAGGCGGAAACAATCAAAATGCTTAATGTATACGCTGATTTTTGCCGTGATTTTCTTGCAATTCCCGTGGTTAAGGGCAAGAAAACAGAAAAGGAAAAATTTGCGGGAGCTGAGGCAACTTATACAATTGAGAGCCTTATGCATGACGGTAAAGCGTTGCAGTCCGGTACAAGCCACAACTTTGGGGACGGATTTGCCAAAGCGTTTGATATTCAGTATACGGATAAGAACAATGAACTTAAATATGTTCACCAGACTTCTTGGGGTGTATCCACAAGAATTATCGGTGCGATAATTATGGTTCACGGCGATGACGCCGGTCTCAAATTGCCGCCCAGAGTTGCGCCGATTCAGGTTGCAATCGTACCTGTTGCGCAGCACAAGGAAGGGGTTTTGGAAAAAGCTAATGAGCTTTATAAGACTCTTTCCGAAAAATTCAGAGTTAAGCTTGATGATACAGATAAGTCACCCGGTTGGAAATTCAGCGAATATGAAATGCTTGGTGTTCCTGTCAGACTTGAAATCGGACCTAAGGATATAGAAAAAAATCAGGCTGTTCTCGTAAGCCGTGTTACAAGAGAGAAAAAATTTGTTTCTCTTGACAATATCGAGGCTGAAATTGAAAATCTTTTAAACGAAATTCATAACGAAATGTTAAATGCCGCACTTGAAAACCGTGAACAAAAAACAAGCTCCGCAACAAATTATGATGAGTTTAAAGATTATATTGCAAATAAAGGCGGTTTTGTTAAAGCTATGTGGTGTGGTGACGAAGCGTGTGAAAACAAAATCAAGGAAGATACAACGGCCACTTCACGCTGTATGCCGTTTGAACAGGAGAAGCTTTCCGATAAGTGCATTTGCTGCCAAAAGCCTGCAAAAGCAATGGTATATTGGGGAAAAGCGTATTAAAATAACCGAAAGGGCGTATTTGTATGGCGGATTTTTATAATACCCTTTTAAGGCAGTTTTCTTTTATACATATATCAGATATAATCGATGTTGCGATTATTGCCTATGTAATGTATAAGGGGCTTAAATTTATAAGGGATACAAAAACAATTCAACTTCTCAAAGGTATAATAATCCTCATTGTTATTATGCAGGTGAGTCATGGTGCACAGTTGCACGCAGTTTATTATTTCTTGGGAAACGCTATGCAATTGGGTCTTATTGCCATACTTATAGTATTTCAGCCCGAGTTGCGCAGAGGTCTTGAGCATCTGGGTCGGCGAGGCGTTGGGCGCTTCAGTTTTGCCGATGAATATGAAGAAAAAACGCAAAAAACAATAAGAGCCACGGTAGATGCCTGCAGAAGTATGTCGAAAAGCAAAATCGGTGCGCTGATTGTTTTTGAAAGGGCTGAAAAGCTCGGTGAAATTATCGAAACGGGAATTGATATAAATGCCGATGTGAGTTCGGAACTTATCATCAACATTTTTATTCCGAAAACACCTCTTCATGACGGCGCAATGGTTATAAGAGATAATGAAATCGCTTCGGCGACCTGCTTTTTGCCTCTTACCCAAAATCAGAGACTCAGTAAAGAGCTTGGAACGAGACACCGTGCGGGAATAGGTCTTTCAGAAGAAGCCGATGCCGTTGTTGTTATTGTTTCCGAGGAAAAAGGGTATATTTCAATAGCTCTCGGCGGTGAGCTTTACGAAAACTTAACGCCGGAACAGCTGGAGGAAAAATTGGTAAGTCTGCTGGTTTCCAAAAAAGAAGAAAAATCGAGTTTAATCGGTTTGCTCCACAGAAAGGAGCGCAAAAAGAAATGAAAAAATGGTTTGAAAAAGATACGGTTTTAAAAATTATTTCCGTTTTTGTGGCAATATTGGCTTGGCTGTATGTTATCTATACCGAGGACCCGGAAACCGAGCTTACCATTGACGATGTTCCGGTTGTATATTATGCGTCAGAGGTCTCCGATAATTTGGAGATAATAGATTACAGCGTCAAAACCGTGGATGTTACGGTTAAGGGAAGCCGCTCCGAAGTAATGAAGTTCGAGAAAGAAGATTTAAGTGCAAAGCTTAATATTTCGTCACTTACAGAGGCGGGCGAATACAACGATGTCAGAATAAATATTTCCACTTCAAATAAAATGGTGGATATAGTTGAAGCTTCCGAAAAAAATACAAAAGTTTTGCTTGATGACATTGTTTCCAAAAAAATGAAGGTAAATGTTTCGTACGATGGCAAAAGAGCGGAGGGTTATAAGCTTTCCGAGGAGTCTGATGGCGGATTTGTTACGATAAAAGGTGCAAAAACATATATTGACGAGGTTAAGGAAGCGTTTGTCAAAATAAATCGTAAGGATTTTACGGAAAGCAAAAGTGTGGATTGTGAGGTTATGTTAAAGGATAAAGACGGAAACATAATTGACAAAAAACATAGCTTGTATAAACACATAAAGCTCAGCGACGCCAAAATTTCCGTAAATATTGCTGTTTTTAAAACCGAAATGGCAAAAGTTGTTGTGACCGACGGTGAAGATGGTGTGAATTACAGCGTTTCTCCAGATAAAGTTGAGGTCTATTCACAAAATAAGAATATCGGAAAAGTTTACACCGAAAGTATAAACGGTAAAACCTTTGACAAGGACAAAACAGTTACTTTAAAGCTGCAAATTACCGATGATTTTGAGGTTTTAAGCGGCGAAACTTCGGTGAAAGTTAAAATTGATTCATAAAAGCGTTTGGGGCGATTAACTCGCCCCATTTAATATAGGTGAGATAATGAAAATTGTGGTAAACAATATCAAAGTACCCATAAAGCATTCCCTTGATGATATTTTTTCTGAGGCAATTAAAAAAATGGAATTTTACGGAATAGACGGGAAAAATTTGTCCCTTTGCCGAAAATCTCTTGATGCACGACGGAAAACAAATATTCATTATGTTTGCGCTGTTGAAGCCGATACGGATTTAACAGCGGAGGACTTTTCAAAAATCGGTGACTTGGATATAAGAATTACGAAAGAAATAAATCTTAATACAAATCATGCTTCCCAAAAGGATAAAGGAAAAACACTTGTGGTCGGAACAGGACCTTGCGGCTTGTTTGCGGCTTATATCTTGGCAAAAGCGGGGCTTGAACCGATTGTTATCGAGAGGGGTGCGTCGGTTGATGAGCGAAGTAAAATTGTGCATGGCTTTTGGGACGGAGGAAAGTTTGACCCAAATACCAATGTTCAGTTCGGCGAAGGAGGAGCAGGA
>CAZTEA010000084.1:0-6083 GCA_964612315.1 uncultured Oscillospiraceae bacterium
ATATCGGACTACATCGGATGAAAATGTTTTGGATAATAAAAATGCGGATTTAAGGCAAAGAGCATCCATGGCAAATGAATGGGGTGCGGATTATTTTATAAGCGTGCATACTAACAGTTCAACCAATCCGTCCGCACAGGGAGCGGAGGCTTATGTTTACAGATTGGGAGGAGAAGCGGAGCTTTTGGGCGAATCCATTTTGGAATCCGTTTCGGATCGCTTGGGTTCGATTAACCGAGGGGTTATGGCGGCAAATTTTGCGGTTTTGCGGCTGACGGATATGCCTGCGGTTTTGGTGGAGCTTGGATATTTGACCAATTCGACCGAGGCGCTGAATTTAAACAGTCCCGATTGGCAAAGAGCCGTTGCCGAGGCAATCGCAGTAGGAATTATTTCCGAGATAGGTCCGTCCGTATAAAAAAGAGTGCTGCATTGCAGCACTCTTTTTTATATTATTGTTCGTTTTCTTCCAAGAAAATTTTTGCTTCATTTAACTGATCGTCGTTTATAACTTCGCTTTCGTTTAATATTTTGTAAATCTCCAGCTGAGTCATCGGATCCAAAATACCGTTTGGCGAAAGGTGAGTTGTGGATTTCTGAATGTGAATTATTGCAATTTTCAGATTTTCGTCATAGTACTCATTAACTTCGCCTTGATAAAGGTCTAAAAATTTAAGCATTTCCTTGGTGGCTTTAATTTCGGGAGAAGTCATTCCCAATGAGTAGGTATTTTGATATTTAACCTCGGTGAATTGAGATACATCTATAGGCGAGGTTGTATTTTCCACATATATATTGGGATAAATTCCGATGTCGTTAATATTTCGGCCGGTGGGAGTAAGATAAAATGCGGTAGTATATTTTATCATTGCACCGTCGGGCAGATTTCCCATAACCTGAACCGTACCTTTGCCGTATGTGTTTTCACCGATTGATGTGGCGGAATTATTTTCCATAAGAGCCGCCGTTAACACCTCGGAAGCGCTGGCAGAGTTGCCGTTAATAAGAATAACGGTGTTGTATTTCGGGTCTTCGCCCTTTGCGACATATGTAGTATCCAAAATGTCCACTTTATGGTCCTCAGTTGTAATGATTTTTCCTTGAGGAAGGAACAAATCGGCAACCGCAACCGCCTCGGTAAGATATCCTCCTCCGTTATTTCGAACATCAAGAATAATGTCTTTTATTCCTTGTGCTTTAAAGGCTTTTAATGCTTCGTTTACATAATAAGCCGTGTTGGTTGAAAATGAATATATTTGAATATATCCGAATTTTTCGTCCAGAACCTCATATGCAACGGGCAGGGTTTCAATTTTTTGTCTTACGATATTAAGTGTTATATTTCCTATGCCGCTTCGGTTTATCACCAAAGAAACCGTTGTACCCACAGGACCTTTAATGTAGCTCGTTGCCACATCAAGATCAATCCCGTCAAAGGAGACCCCATCGGCGGAAATTATTCTGTCGCCAACCAATATGCCTGCTTTTTGAGCGGGAGTTGAGGGAAGAACTTGCGATACAATAAAGTTATTTTCAAAAGCGGTTACCACAACGCCTATGCCCGTTATACTGTCAGACAGGTTTTCCAGAAAAGCCGCCGCCTCTTCTTTTGTGTAATAAGCTCCGTATTTATCCTTTGCGGTCATTATTGTTTTAAGAATTTCATCGTGAAGCTCGGGGTGATTGTCCATTAAAGCGGAAAGGGTATCAAGATACAGCTCCTCGCTGTCGAAATCACCGTAAACTCCGTATGTGCTGAACATAGTTCCTATGCCTTCCAATATATCACGATTGGTGTAGTCGGTTTCCGCAAAAACGCCGGAAAATAAAACTGTGCAAACAATAAGAAGTGATGAAATAATTCTTTTCATGGAATTTTTGTTCCTTTCTTTCAAAAGAGTTACATTTTTTCGGGAGCATCAATTTTGAGCATTTTGAGAATACCGCAAAGAACCGTTTTACAGGATGCTGCCAATTTCAGTCTTGCGTCGGTCAAAGCTCTGTCTTCACCCTTAACACGGCAAGCGTTGTAAAAAGAGTGAAAAGCGGTTGCAAGCTCAACGGAGTAACGGGTAATTCTTGCAGGTTCTCTTGAAATTGCCGCAAGGCGAATTTCTTCGGGAAGCTCACAGAGCTTTTTGAGAAGCTCAATTTCGCTTTCATCGGTAAGCAAAGCGGGGTTAATGCTTTCAAAGGGTTTAACTTCAACCCCTTCTTCCGCAAGAGCATTTATAATACTGCATATTCTTGCATGAGCATATTGGACATAATATACAGGGTTTTCGCTGCTTTCCTTAACTGCCAAGTCCAAATCAAAGTCCAAATGGCTTCCTGCCATACGCATATTAAAGAAAAATCTTGCTACATCAATGCTTACATCTTCCAAAAGGTCGGATAAAGTAATGGCTTTTCCTGTTCTTTTGGACATACGCACAACCTCACCGTCGCGAGTTAAGCGAACCAACTGCATTAAAACCACTTCCAAACGGTTGGGATCAATGCCGACAGCCGCCATTGCGCCTTTCATTCTTGCTACATGACCGTGGTGATCCGCTCCCCAAATATCAATTGCCAAATCGAAGTTTCTGGTTTCGAGTTTGTTGATATGATAAGCGATATCTGCGGCAAAATATGTGGGAATGCCGTTTTGGCGAACGAGGACCTCGTTTTTTTCCAGTCCCATTTTAATGCAATCCAGCCAAATTGCCCCGTCCTCTTCATAGGTATATCCGTTTTTCGTTAAACGGTCAATGGCATCTTTAACGGCACCGCTTTGATGAAGCTCGCTTTCTCTGAACCAAACATCATAAAAAATTCTGTATTTACCCAAATCTGTCTGCAAATAATCAATATTTTTTTCCAAAGCGTAGTCAACCAATGCTTTTTTTCTTTCTTCGGAAGAAGTATTTAAATATTTATCTCCGTTCATTTTTATAAATTCTTTGGCGTGGTCACGAATGTCCTCTCCGTGATAGCCGTCCTCGGGGAATTCAACAGCGTCTTCGCCGGAAAGCTCTTGGATATATCTTGCTTCCAAAGATTTACCAAACTTTTCTATTTGATTGCCCGCATCGTTTATGTAAAATTCACGGGTAACATCGTATCCTGCATATTCCATAACGCTTGCCATACAATCTCCCAAAGCGCCGCCTCGGGCATTTCCCATGTGCATAGGGCCGGTAGGATTGGCGCTTACAAACTCAATCATTACTTTTTTGCCCTTACCCATATCTATTTTTCCGTAGTCCGTACCCATATCTTCTATGGCCTTCAAAACGGAATAGAGATAGTTTTTCGTTAAATAGAAATTGATAAAGCCGGCACCGGCAATTTCAACTTTTTCGATATTTTCATCTTTTTCAAGATGAGAAACTATTCCTTCCGCAATTTTTCTCGGTGCGGTTTTAAGGGGCTTTGCCAGCATCATTGCAATATTGCAGGCAAAGTCGCCGTGCTGTTTATCTTTTGGGATTTCAAGCTTCATAAGGTCTTTTACGGAAATTTCATTGTCGGGACAGGGAATGTCGTTGCACTCGATGCCTTTTTGCAAAGCCTTTTCAACAGCTTCTCCGATGGAAGCTTTAAGATTTTCAATAATATTCATAATTTTATCCTTTCGTTTCTACCGATATATTCAAGGTGTTTACGGCAAATTTTTCGTTGTCAAAATCAAGAGCGTAGCAGATCGTTGCGGTTCCGCCTTTTTCCGAAAGATTGGAAGAAAGCTCAGAAAGCTCGGTGGCAACGGGAATTGGACCGTACGGGGTATTATATCGACAAAGCCGTTTTTGACCCATAACAAATTCCATTCGACTTTCAAAATCACCGTGACGGCGAAGAAGTACTTCGTTTGATGTAATCTTCACGGTGGTAGATGTGTTTTTAAACCCGGTTAACTCGGTTTCTTCGTACATTATGTAAAATTTATCGTCCTTTTTACAAAACTTACCCGAGGTTTCCAGCTCAAATTTATCGGGCTTGCTGCCGTCTACCGGAGCCGAAACGGTTACAATTTTTATTTTTGCGTTGTTTTTCATTTATTCAACTCCAAGCTCAAAAGCAAATTCAATATGTTTGGTTATAATCTCTTTAACGGAAATGCCGCTGTCTGCCCAAAGCTTCGGGTACATACTGATTGCGGTAAATCCGGGAAGAGTGTTAATTTCATTAAGATAGATTTTGCCGTCATCACGGGAGACAAAAAAGTCAACACGGGAAAGACCTCGGCATTCGGTAACCGTATATGCTTTGACCGCATAATCTTTGATTTTGTTTTTTGTTTCCTCGTCCAAAGGTGCGGGAATCATAAGCGACGAATTTTCGTCTTCGTATTTTGCCTCAAAGTCGTAAAAATCCTTTGCGGGTTTTATTTCGCCCAAATTTTTTGCAATCATAGGTTCATAATTTCCGCAAACGGCACTTTCGATTTCTCTTGGGTTTACAGCTTCCTCAATCAAAACCTTATAGTCGTGCTTTAAGGCAAGAGCAATTCCGGCTACAAGCTCTTGGCGACTGTATGCTTTGGTAATGCCTACGGATGAACCGGCATTGCACGGTTTTATAAAACAAGGATAGCCGAGCTTTTCTTCGATTTTTTCAAAGTTTGGCTCTTCTCCTCGTTTAAGCTCAACCCAATCCGTAACGGGAATACCGGCATTTTTAAATAATATCTTTGCAATACATTTGTCCATACAAACGGCGCTGCCGATAACGCCGCCGCCGATACACGGAATTCCTGCCAGAGCGCAGAGACCCTGAATGGTGCCGTCCTCACCGTTTTTTCCGTGAAGAACGGGGTAAACCGCATCTATTTTGATGGTTTCGATTTTATTATCTGTAAATTTTAGTATGCCGCAGTCTTTTCTGTCAGGTGAAAGAATTGCACGGCAGGGAGCTTCGCTCTCCCAATTTTCGTCAGGGAGATTTCCCTCAAAAAGACGCCATATGCCGTCTTGGGTGATGCCGATTGTAACAACATCAAATTTTTCTCGGTCGATATTTTCAAGAACCGTCCGAACCGACATAATGGAAACATCGTGTTCGGATGATACTCCGCCAAAAAGTATACATACG
The DNA here is from genome assembly GCA_964612315.1 of uncultured Oscillospiraceae bacterium. Lineage (GTDB taxonomy): Bacteria > Bacillota > Clostridia > Monoglobales > Monoglobaceae > SIG454. The sequence continues at coordinate 5,074 of CAZTEA010000084.1, forward strand.
GTTTTCTTAGTCAAAACAGACCCCTCCGATACATATATATTCAACTTTAAGTATACAGTAAAATGCAGAAAAAATCAAGGTATAAACGGAACTTTTTTGGGTAATAATTTGAGTAAATCATTTTTTTCGGAGGGTTTTATGAAAAAAGTAAATATTTTAAGACTTGGTACGGCTGTTTTTATTGTTGTTTTTTTTGTTTGCGTTGTTACATATGCAAAAGTTGTTCAGGAGGATATAGCGGATAAGGTGCTTCGCTTTCATGTGATTGCCAACAGTAACAGCGAGGAGGACCAAAACCTGAAGATAGCGGTTCGGGACAGAATTTTGGAGGAAACCGAAATCCTTTTTAAAAATTCTTCTTCTGCCGCTTCCTCTGCCGCAATCGCTCGGGAAAATATGGATTTAATTCTTTCTGCGGCAAGAGATGAAATATCAAAGCGAGGCTATTCTTACGAGGTTTTTGCGACGGTTGGGGAGTTCCCTTTTCCTGTTAAGGTTTACAACGACATAATGCTTCCGTCGGGGCGTTATCTTGCGGTTAGAATTGTCATAGGGGAAGGAAAAGGAGAAAATTGGTGGTGTGTTATGTATCCGCCCATGTGTTCTTTGGACGGAATAACGGTAAAAAGCGGAAAAAATATGCTAAAGGCCGCTATGAATGACGATGAATATGCGATAATTTCACCGAAAACGCCTAAAGCTAAACTTCGTTTTAAACTGGTGGATATGATAAATTCGGTATTTTAAACAGCTTCGTCAATTTTTTAACAGAAAATTGACGAAGCTGTTTAAGTCGGTTTTCGGTATGTCTCTCAAGGAATACCGAAAAAAAGTATCATTAAAGATAAGCCTGATATGTGAAAGAGCTGTCTTTATTCTTCCTCCGTTAAAGATTCGTCGGAGTGATCCAGCTGAGGAATAAATTTTTTTGCAAAGTTGCCCTTGTTTCTGCCGATGAGATAAAAATATCCGATTATCGAAAAAACAACTGCCCCAATACCGTTAACAAG
>CAZTEA010000085.1:0-5943 GCA_964612315.1 uncultured Oscillospiraceae bacterium
AAGAAGACAGCTACTACCGTGATGCGGTAATCTGGGCAGAGCAAAGAGGCATTGTAAAGGGCGTAACCGAAACAGAATTTGCACCCGATGAAAATATCACAAGAGAGCAAATTGCGACAATCATTTACAGATATGCAGAATACAAGGATATTGCACCGACAGGAGCTTGGGCAATTAAACTTGACTATGCAGATGTAGCTGATATTTCGGACTATGCCGCAGAGGGAGTAATGTATTGCACCCTAAAGGGCATAATGCAGGGCAAGGACGGTAACCGTTTTGCGCCCAAAGAGGCGACGCTTCGCTCGGAACTTGCCGCAGTTCTTCAAAGACTGGAAGAACTTAACTGATTTTGCTACCCACCGAAACCGTAAGCGGTCAAATGCACTAAAAGCATAGGTCGGCAAGCGGTTTAATCACTTGAACGACCGCCAAAACTCACTACCTAACAAACGGCGGTCAATCCCAAAACTGCCGTTGGTTGCCAAAACGGCAATTGCGGCAAACTCAAACAGAATGCCTGCACCCCACCAATCGCAGGCAGTCAACTCCAATGACCGTGATTTACTAAACCCAAAATATCAATTGCGGTCAACAAAGCGGCTGTCTGCACCCCACCAATTGCAGGCAGCCAAACAAAAGCGGAGAGGTAACCCCTCTCCGCTTTTGTCTTGCCTAAAATGTCGTTTTACCTCGTTTAAATGTCATTTCACCTCATTTGTATTGAAAAAATTTTCAAAATATGTATAATGAAATTAAATTTTAACACGCAATATATTAACTGTTGCCGTGTATAATAAGTAATAAAATATGTCCGCCCAAAGCGGAGGAAAAGAGAGGTATTCGAATGAAAGCAAAAAAACTTTTTTCGGTGTTTTTGGTTTTAATAATGGTTTTTGCGCTTATTCCCCAAAACATTGTTTTCGCCAAAGAATACACCCCAACAATGCCAAGCGGCTCGGGAACATCGGAGGACCCATATAAGATTTACACGGCTGAAGAGCTTTATTGGTTCGCAGGTCTTGTAAACGGAACTTTGGGCGATGACATCGAAACAAACGATAGTGCGTGTGCAATTATTATGCAGGATATTTATGTCAACGAGAATGTTTTAACCGCTGATGGGAATCTTGCGCAAGATGCAAGCAGCCTCGCTGTTTGGGAGCCTATCGGTGTCGGAAGCTGGGGATTTTGCGGAAGTATTGACGGTAACGGCAAAACCATATACGGTCTTTACATAAACGATACAAGCTCTTACTATACGGGTTTTATAAGATACTTAATACGTGGCGGCACGGTGAAAAACCTTACGATAAGAGATTCTTATGTTAAAAGTACCTCCGAGTACACAGGCGGACTTTGCGGATATTTAAGCGGAGAAACCATTTCAGGCTGCGCCTTTTACGGCACGGTTGAGGGTGAAAACCAAACCGGCGGACTTGTGGGTCATACGACAGGCTCTCTTTTAAACTGCACGGGTAAAGTAAAGGTTACGGGAAAAGAATATGTCGGCGGCGCTTGCGGAAGATGTTCCGACGGCAACATAGCGGGCTCGTATATTGAAAGTGATGTTACGGGCGAATACTACGTGGGCGGCTTTGCGGGAAAAGCGGGCGCAAGCAGTTTAAGTGCCTCTTGTAACTCAAATGTTGAGGGCGTATACTGCGTTGGTGGCTTTGCCGGTGAAACAGCGGGCAGCGTCGAGGGCTGTTTTTCAAGCGGCACGGTAAAAGGCGTATACTGCGTCGGCGGCTTCGCGGGCTTGATGAGGGGCGGTATTTATGGCTGCTACACAAGTGCAAAGGCTACAATGATACCAAGCTCCGAAAGCGGAAACATAGGTGCTTTTGCGGGTGTTAGAAACTATAACAGCGTTAGCGTGGTTTGCTGTTACTTCCTGGACCAAAGCTACGGCGCAGAGGATAATGTAAGTACAACCTACGGCACTATGCTCACCAAAGAACAGTTTGAAAGCGGTGAAGCAACCGTCAGATTAAATAACGGAGCTCGATATTCAAACAGTCCCGTTTATTTCGGTCAAAAACTCGGCGTGGACGATTTCCCCGTTATTGCTAACGAAAATAATAAGGTTTATGTAACTTCCCCCTGTAAAACCTACACAAATACGCTTCCCACAGAGGAGAAAGCACATAGCTATAAGGACGGCGTCTGCACGAACTGCCACAGATACGAAACATCTGTTCCGACTCTTAAAAACGGCACATATCAGGTTTCAAACGACAAAGAACTTTACTATGTGGCATATCTTACACAAGATACAACCGACTCTGTATATGTAGAACTTACAAATGATATAGTTTTAAACGAAAATGTCTTAAAGGAAGACGGAACTTTGACGGAAAACACTTCAAATCTTCGTCAATGGCCTGTTATGGGTAACGAGAAGAATGGATACGAAGGTACATTTGACGGAAACGGACACACAATTTACGGTCTTTACATTAACAGACCAAGCGAGAGCAATGTGGGTCTTATAGGTCAAATCTCATACGGCTCTGTCTGTGCCTTGGGAATTGAGGATTCTTACATATGCGGAAACGAAAATGTCGGTGCGGTTGCAGGCTCGCTGAATAATTCGATTTACTTGTCATATGTCAAGAACACCACAGTCAAGGGTCAAAACAATGTTGGCGGCTTGGTGGGACAGTCAGGCGGTTGGGCGGATATCGCAAGATGTTATTCTGCCGCAAATGTAAGCGCTTCAAGAAACAAGTCGGTGCTTGTGGGCAATGAAATGGGAGTTATAAGAGACAGCTACGCTCTTTCCGATGATGGCGGTATTTTTGATAAAACAGCCGAGCAGTTTAAAAGCGGCGAGGTTGCATACCTTTTGGCAAACCCAAAAGGCTTCGGCTCAGAAGGTGTGCCGGTGAGTGTGTCAAACAACGAAGAGGCGGCAGAATTAAACTTCGGTCAGCTAATCGGCGAGGAGGACTTCCCCGTTTTGGACGGCTTTCCGGTTTTTAAAACCGCCCCCTGCCCAAGCTACACAAACTTACCCACCGCAACAAAGAAGCACAAAATCAAAAACGGCGTGTGTCAAAACTGCGGTGAAGTTGAAGTGAAAAAGCCGTACAGCATAAACGGAATTTATGTTATTTCCAATATCAAAGAGCTTTATTGGTTCGCAGGTCTTGTAAACGGAACGCTCACAGACGGCACAATGCAAGATTGCGATGCCGACGCAATTCTTACACAAGATATCACAATCAACAAAAATGTTTTAAAGGCGGACGGCACGCCAAACAGAGGAAATTTTGTGGAGTGGACTCCTATCGGTTCAAATGATTATGCGTACACAGGTTCGTTCTATGGAAGCGGTCACACCATAAGCGGTATTTATATTAACGAGCCTTCAAAAGAATGTGTTGGCTTCTTCGGCGTTACAAGCTCAAACTACACAAATGATGAAACAGTCTATGCCTCGGTGGCAAACCTTAATATTTGCGATTCGTTCATTTCGGGCGGGGAGAGTGTCGGCGGAATTTGCGGCTTGGCATACGAGACCGAAATAAGCGACTGCAGTACCTCGGCATACATAAAGGGTACACGGCGAGCAGGCGGAATTTGCGGTATTTCAGAGGTTGATGTAACAATTTCAAACTGCACAAATTCGGGAACGGTATTGTGTGACCCAAAAGAAAGCCAAGCGGTTTCGGGAGGAATTGTCGGCGCAATTGCTGAATATACCAATATTGAAAATTGCACAAACTCGGGTAAAATTTCGGCACAGTACAGCGCAGGCGGAATTTGCGGTAATACAGACAGCGATGATTTGTCTTGTATAATAGGCTGCTCCAATTCGGGCGAGATTTTCGCTGAAGATAGCGCAAGCGGAATTTGCGGTGACGGTTCGAATATAGATATTTCTTGCTCCTTTAACACGGGCAAAATCACAAGCTCTATTGCCGGCGGAATAGGCGGATATTTGGTGAAAAGCTACATTTCCTATTGCTACAACACGGGAGAACTCGTAGGTGTGTCGCAGTCAGCTTCAGCGGGCGGAATTTGTGCGGGTATATATCAATCTTATATAAGCAATTCTTATAATATCGGCAAGCTCAGTCTTCCCGAGAATGTCTCAATAGATGAAAACCTTGTGGGCGGAATAGTTGCCTTCGGTTCATTTGAAGAGGCGAATATTACAGACTGCTTCTACGACGAAAGCTGTATTCAAACAAGCGAAGCTTATATTTCTTTAATGGGAACTCCGCTTCCGACAGAGGACTTTAAAAGCGGCAAAGCGGCATATCTCTTAATGCTTGCGGAAATCGATACGGAAAATCTTACCTTTGATGATTTTGTTTGGGGTCAAACCCTAAGAGGCGAGAATAAAGAGGATTATCCCGTATTAAACGGCGCAAAGGTTTATGAATACGGCTACGGCATTTATTCAAATGTTTCGCCGTTGGAATTTGGAATTTTGGAATATATCCCCAAAAACGGTTCTGCCGATTTGGTGGTGCTTAATGTTCCGCAAGACGGCTCCTATTATCTTATGATAAACGGCGAAAATGTCAGGTCGGCATCGGTTCTTGATGCAATAAAATTAGATGTTTCTTTGGACCTTATAAAGCTTGACCCTGTTTTGCCGAACGAGCAAGCGGTAGTTGTGGAAGAGGAAGAAACTCCCAAAGACATAAGAACAAGCTCCGGTGACGACGGCGGTCCTGCTTCGATGATTACCGTTTATCTTGACAAAGTACCGGACTTTAAGTCGGGAACACGGCTTATGCTCTGGGACAGCTTAACAACAATAACACCTCTTTGCGAGGCGTTTACCGTTAGATAGAAAACACCAACCCAAACGGAAAAGGCGGTCGAATTTTGACCGCCTTTTCCTATTTTGTATAAAGAAAAGCCTCCCTTTAAGAAAGGGAGGCATAAGCCAAAGACCGGCGGAGGGATTTTCGCAATAAGCCTTTAAATAGACCTATTGCGTTATACTCTCAAAACTTGCGTGCGCCACAGCAGCCAAATCCAAAGGCGAAAGCCTCATTTGCGTTCCCCGTCTGCCGCCGCTGCACATAATTTTTTGGTGACTGAGGGCGGAATTGTCGATAACGGTCGCAAATTGCTTCTTCATTCCAATAGGGCTGCAACCGCCTCGAATATACCCTGTCACAGAGGTGATATCCTTAACGGGAATCATCTCAACGGATTTCTCCCCGACGGATTTTGCCGCCGCCTTAAGGTTAAGCTCCTTATGAACGGGAATAACAAAAACGAAAAAATCCTTGCTTTTTCCTTTTGTAACAAGGGTTTTAAAGGTGGTTTCACAGCTTTGACCAAGCATTTCGGCAATGGAAACCCCGTCCAAAAACTCGTCGCAATCGTAGTTTAAAAGCTCATAGGCGATGTGATTTGCTTCCAAAATTCTCACCGCATTTGTTTTCTGCTGTTTTCCCATATTACTTCATTTCCTTTATTTCGCCGTTTTCATTTACATAAATTTTTGTTCGATGAATGTAAACCTCGTCAAACTCCGTGCTTAAGTATCGCTCCAATGCGAAAATCATAATGTCGGGTTTAATATTCATAGAGCCGCCCGCAGACAGCAAAACGGTCATATCCAGGCGGTTTCCCTCAAAAGAGGACACCTTGTATTCGATAATATATTCTGCCAAATTAACTTCTTTTTCGCCCTTTTTGGTCTTTTTGATAACGGGGATATTCTCCTCTTTGAAAAATGCAAGCACTTTATCCGAGTCAATTTCGGAGGGGGCAACCAAAGTAATATCGTATTTTGCACGGACAATGTCCGATGCCTTAAAATTCAAATCGCCCACGCCCAAAATCCTGATGTCGGGCGGAAGATTTTCGTTAAGCTTTCGGATAATCTCGCTGTTTTGAGCGCTGTCCTCGAAGTCGATATCAACAAATTCCGTTTCGCTTGTAACCCCAATCGGAAGCGGCAGGGAA
>CAZTEA010000086.1:0-1308 GCA_964612315.1 uncultured Oscillospiraceae bacterium
TGTAAATATTCACCCCGGCTGCGGCGCTGTTTATTTTACAGCCCTTTTCTTTGATTGCAAGGAGCAGATTTTCAAAAGTTTTACTTGTGTGGCCTATCTTGGGCATATAAATTTCACCGATTTCAAAATTTTTAACGATCGCCGTCATTCCCCCTATGTGGTCGGAATGAGGATGGGTTGCCACAAGTATGTCAATTCTTTCTATGTGTTGATTTTTCAAGTATTTTGTCACCGTTTCGCCGCCCGCTTTGTCTCCCGCATCAATTAACATTGTTGTGCCGTCGGGCAATGAAACAAACGATGAATCGCCCTGCCCCACATCTATAAAATGCACGCCGAGTCCGCCGTTTAATCTATCCGCCGCATTTTCATCAATTTGGCACGCACCCAAATTAAAAAGCATAATCACCGACGCCGCAAGTGACGCAACCTTTAAAACAAGCCTATTCATAATACACCGCTCCTTCGTATTGCTTCACCAATTCTTCGCCTCTTTCTTTTCCCAGAACAAACGCCGCTGTGGAAATACAGTCCCCCAGAAGAGAGCTTTCGCATACCACGGTTACGCTTTGATATTCGGCATTTTTGGGCATACCCGTTTTCGGGTCAATTATATGGTGGTATCGCTTACCGTCCTTTTCAAAATATCTCTGATAAGTTCCGCTTGTAACCACACACCCCTCACTTATTGTTACGGTTTTCTCATAAGTCCCCGTGGGGGCAAATGGTTTTTGAATGCCCACAGTCCATTTTCCGTCTTTACTTTTCGGATTTTTTCCGAAGCAAATTATATTTCCCCCAAGGTCAATAATTCCGCCCGTTAAGTTATACCCTTTTGCAATTTTTTCGGCACAGTCGCCGGCATATCCCTTTGCTGCTCCGCCCAAATCGATTTTTGTGTTCCCGTTTAACTTTTTCACAGTATTTCCGTCCGATAAAACCAAATTGGAAAATCCCACAAACAAAAGCGCCTCATCGACTTCTTTACGGTCCAAAACCCTCGGTTCTTCTCCGCTGAAATTCCAAAGACTTGTTATGGGCGCAACGGTTACATCAAACGCCCCATCACTCTTACTTCCTACCTCAACGGCGGTTTTAAGCACCTTGTATGTGTCCTCGCTGACCTTTATCTTCTCATTTTCCGCACTACAGTTTATGCGACTTACATCGGAATTTTCATTATACATATTCATAAGCTTGTCAATACGCTCCACCTCGGCAAAAACCGCCTCCGCCGCCGCCTCGCTCTCTTTCCCGTAAAAGGTTACGCTGCAGGTGGTATCCATCAAAAATTCCGTTTTCGTATAT
>CAZTEA010000086.1:1318-5679 GCA_964612315.1 uncultured Oscillospiraceae bacterium
GATACAGTCCCAAAACAACCAATACCGCCATAAAAATTATCAAAGCCCATTTAAGCCACTTCATATTTTTCACGCTCCTGTGTCAATTATAAACAAATACCGTTTTAAAGTCAAGGCAAAAAAGTTCGCCGTTTGATATACCAACAGTCCTCCTTAGGATAGGATAGAAAGGATGGACGCCTTTTCTGACAATTTTAAAAACGGAAGAACCGCTCATTTGCAATTCTTCCGCATTTTCGTACTTTTAATTTTGTTTGCGAACAATGGTGTATTCGTCCCCCGGTCTGAAATAAGGACAAGATTGCCTCTTGGAATAACTCATTCTCGCCATTTCATCCTCGTCCATATCAATAATGCAGGAATAACACTCAAATTCCTCGTCATATTCGTAATTTATGCAAAATTCACAGCATGAATTATCCATTAAATCACCTCAAAAACCTTATCGGCAATAACCTTTGCCAAAACGGCATAGCCCTCATCGAAAAGATGAACTCCGTCTGCCGCATGATATTTCCATGTATCGGAAATTGCGCCGTAAAGGTCGGTTACCGGAAGATTATACTTTGCCGCAACCTCCTGTGCCGCACAGTTTCTACCTATAACTCTCTCGTTTCGAGGGTCGATTTTCTCCACATCGTCCTTAATTCTCAGCGGTGTTGAAAGACCGATAATAAACTGAACATCGGGATACTTCGCCGTCAGCTCGCCGATTAGTGCATCGTAATGCTTATGATATTCCTCCTCTGAAAGATGCCAGCCGTGAAGTCCGTTATTAAAGTGAACCACCTTGCAGTTTGGCTCCTGCTCCATTGCAAGCTCGATTGTTTTAAGCAAAAGAGGGTTATCGATTCCCTTTGATGTAGCATAGTTATCCACATAGAATTTACCGTCGAAAACCTCTGCGGCAATGTGGCGATAGCCTCTGGAAATAGAGTCACCTACCAGCAAAATACGCTCTCCTTTGGGTTCATTTGCCTTAATGCGCCATAAATCGTCCCACTCATATCCCTCAAGTTTTGAAGATATGTCCTGCCATTCGTAAGTGTCTTTGTTCATAAAAATACTACTCCTTTATAATTTAATTAAATGTGTAAACAAATAATAAAAACACGGCGAGAAAACCAAAGCGGGCAGTAAATTTGCCACCTTAATTTTGGTTATCCCAGTTAAATTAAGTCCCAGCGCAAGAATAATCAAGCCGCCGCTTTTGCTGATTTGCGCAATTACCCCCTCTGTCATAAACGGCGCAAGATACGATGCCGAAATCACCAAAAGTCCCTGAAAAACCAAGACAAAAACGCTTGATAAAAGCACTCCCACTCCAAGACTTGACGCCAGAACCATCGAGGAAAACAAATCCAGCACGGCTTTTGTGAAAATCATTGAATCATCGCCATTTATCCCTGATTCCAGCGAACCCACAATTGTCATAGACCCAACGCAAAAAAGGAGACACGCCCCTGTAAAGCCCTCTGCAAGAGAGGTCTCGTTGTCGTCTTTTCTGAACCGTTTTGTTCCCAAATTTCCCAAAGAATTGATTTTTCCGTCAAGGTTGAAAAGAGTTCCGATTAAAACTCCCGTTACCGATGAAAGAATCAACACAAGAGTATCTCCCCCTTGCATAAGTCCCGATATTCCTATCGCAACGGTGCAAAGCCCGATTGTTTTCATAACGGCATCCTTGTATTTTTCCTTTATTCCGTTTTTAAACAAAAGACCCAAAATGCTGCCTAAAATTACTGTTGCCGTATTAACAAAAACACCTTTCATTATTCATCGCTCCTTACCTTACGGGGAAGCTGAGTCAAAATTATTGCCGCAAACATCAAGACACAGCCAAACGCCTCACGACAGGAAAGCTCCTCTCCCAAAAGAACCATTCCCGCAAGAACCGCAAAAACCGATTCAAGGCTTAAAAGAATGGACGCCACGGCGGGTTTTACATTTTTTTGCCCCACAATCTGCAAGGTATAAGCCACTCCGCTTGACATAACTCCCGTATACAAAATGGGAAGCCACGCCTGACATATTTCGCCGCAGGTTGGCTCTTCCAGCAAAAACATCGGGATAAGCGAAAGTATTCCGCAGGTAAAAAACTGAATACACGAAAGTTTCACCCCGTCATATTTTTTCACAAAAAAGTCCACCGTAAGAATATGCAAGGCAAAAAACGGAGCGCAAATCAAAACCAAAATTTCGCCCAATCCCACAGACAACTTTCCGCTTACGCAAAGGAAATACATTCCGCAAATTGCAATTATAACGGAAAGAATTGTCACCTTATCGTTTTTTTTGCCGCCAAAAAGCCCGAAAATCGGAACAAGCACTATATAAAGAGCGGTAATAAATCCCGCCTTACCCGCCTCGGCATTGTGAACAAGCCCCATTTGCTGAAAACTTGAACCGAAAAACAGCATAACTCCGCAACAAATTCCGCCCACAAGCATTCCTTTTATATCCTCTTTTTTCCTTTTTTTGCCAAATAGAAAAATTACGGGAATAAGAACAATTCCTCCCAAAAAGGAGCGTATTGCATTAAAGGTGAAGCCGCCTATTGCGTCTCCTCCCGCCTTTTGAGGGACAAAAGCCACACCCCAAATCAAAGCTGCAAGGACAAGCAGCAGGCTGTGTTTTATATTCGATTTCATCGCTATCCTCTTCTCTGTTTATCTTCTGAAACGGATAGTTCCGTTTTCAACTCCGTCAATCAAAGCCAACGACTCAATACGGTATCCCATACCTCTAAGCTCGTCTCCGCCGCCTTGAAAACCTTTTTCAATAGCAATCGCCGCACCTGCGATTTTCGCACCGGACTGCTTTGTTATATCGATAAGACCTTTAAGGGCGTTGCCCCCGGCAAGGAAATCGTCCACTATCAAAACCGTGTCCTCTTTTTTTAGGTATTCTCGGCTTACAACCGCCTCATATGTATTCCCGTGAGTAAATGAGTGAATTTTCGAGCTGAAAACTTCATCGTCCACATTCACGGATTTGTTTTTCTTTGCAAACACAAAAGGAACATCCATCGAAAGTGCCGCCGCCATTGCGATTGCAATTCCCGAAGATTCGATTGTAAAAATTTTGGTAACGCCGCAGTCTTTATACAAACGGGCAATTTCCTTGCCCATTTCCACAATGAAGCCGACATCTATCCTCTGATTTAAAAAAGAACCGACCTTGATTACGCCGCCCTTTGCAAATTTCCCCTCATTTGTTATTTTATCTTCAAGTGCTTTCATAACTTCTCCTCGTGATATAAAATATCGCAGCTCAATGCGCAAGTCATTATTTGTCAATTATATCACAAAACCCGAGGGTATGCAACAAATTTTATAAAAAATCGTGACTTTATCCGTATTTTGTGGTATACTATACTTAAACTAAAAAAAACAGAGGTTTTAATATGGCAAATTTTACGGATATAACAATAAATGACAAGGAACGAGTTGATAAAATCCTTGAAAACTGTCCCTGCGAGAGTCTTGAAAACAACTTTACCACCGCATTTATCTGGCGCAAGATATACGGAATGAAAATAAGCACGCTGTGCGGCGGCGATTTTTACACGACAATGACCAAAGACAGCTCTTTTATGGTACCGTGCGGAACAGGAGACATTAAGATGGCGTTTCTCGAGATATTCGACTATTGCAAAGCGGAAAAAATCCCCCCCGTTTTTTACTCGGTTACCGCAAGCAACAAGGCTTTAATGGAAGCCCTTTTCCCGAATATGTTCGAATTCACGGAAATTCGGGACAGCGCCGACTATGTTTACGAGGCGGAAAAGCTTAAAACTCTGAGCGGAAAGAAGCTTTCCTCAAAGCGAAACCATATTAACCGATTTATCGAAAACAACCCAAACTGGCAATACGAACCCATTAACGAAAGCAATATAAACGACGCATTTGCAATGAATCAACAATGGTGTGCCCTTTCAAACTGCTCCGAAAACGACGGTCTTTTTGAGGAGAGCTGTGCCGTTAAAGAGGCATTTAAGCACTTTTTCGACCTTAAGCTTTCCGGCGGTCTTATTCGTGCAAACGGTACGGTTGTTGCATTTTCAATGGGAGACAGACTTAGCCGTGACACCTTTTTGGTTCACATTGAAAAGGCTTTTCCGCACATTCAAGGGGCATATCCTTTAATCAACCGTGAATTTGTTACCCACAATTGCGAGGGCTTTGATTTTATTAACCGTGAGGACGATGCGGGAGATTTGGGACTCAGAAAAGCAAAGCTTTCCTACAAGCCCTTTAAGCTGATTGAAAAATGGACTGCAAAGGCTTGTGAAAATTATGTTTGAGACAGGTTCTTCAAAATACAAACAACAAATTAAAAAGCTTTTTTGCGAAACTTTC
>CAZTEA010000087.1:0-5654 GCA_964612315.1 uncultured Oscillospiraceae bacterium
AAGGTGTGGTATAATGAATTTAATTGCAAAGCAATTAAATTCATCGATATAAATCTCTTGCGAGATTTTCAATATGCCATTCGGCTTGATATACTGCCATGTGGCAATGAGAGTTATATCATATCGATAAGAAAAAAGGCATCAAAATAATTTTGATATAAACAAAGCGGTGCTTTAATTGAAAATAAGGTGGAAGTTATGAGAAATACAGTTGAAATTCTCGGTGTAAAAATCGATAAGGTGACGGAGGCTGAGGCTCTGGAAATTGCAAAGGGTTTTTTGGAGAGCGACGGCGTTTCAAAAATTTATACACCGAACCCTGAAATTATTATGAGTGCTAGGGATGACGGCGAGTTTAAGAAAATAATAAACGATGCTGACCTTTGTACGGCAGACGGAATCGGTGTGGTTTACGGTGCAAAAATTCTGAAAGACCCCGTGCCTTGCCGAGTTGCGGGATTTGATTTGACTTGCAATATTTTGGATTATATGAAGGATACGCCGTATGGAGTATTTTTGTTCGGTGCAAAGCCTGGCGTTGCGGAAATTGCAAAGGGAAAGCTTGAGGAGAAGTATCCGGGACTTAAAGTTGTCGGCACAAACGACGGATATTTTACGGAGGCGGATGTGCCTACCATTATTGAAAAGATCAACAGTTCCGAGGCAAAATTGATTCTTGTATGTCTTGGGGCGAAAAAACAGGAAAAATGGATTAGTGAGAATAAAGATAAGCTTACAAGCATAAGACTTGCAATGGGAGTTGGTGGGACAATCGATGTTTTTGCCGGGAATGTTAAGCGTGCACCGAAAATTTTCATCAAGCTTAATCTTGAGTGGTTGTATAGATTGGCGAAACAGCCTACAAGAATAGGAAGATTTGCCGCACTCCCGAAATTTATTATTGCTGTTTTAAGAAGCAGAAAGGGAATGAAAAAATAATGCTTTATATTTTACTTGCTGACGGTTTTGAAGAAATTGAGGCGCTTGCTTGCTGTGATATGTTAAGACGGGCGGAGATAAAGGTTTCTTTGGCATCAATCGGAGAGAAATATGTTACCGGCTCTCACGGAATAACCGTTAAGGCTGATATGATTGCAAAGGATATTGCGTTTGAGGATGTGGACGGAATTATTCTCCCGGGGGGAATGCCCGGAACGCTTAACCTTCAGAAAGACGAAAAGGTTCAAAATTTAATAGTGTATTGCATAGGAAACAAAAAATTGGTTGGTGCAATTTGCGCCGCACCTATGATATTGGGTGATTTGGGTATTTTGGATGGCAAGCGTGCAACTTGCTTCCCAGGTTTTGAAGAAAATCTTACTGGGGCGACAGTTTGTGATGACCCGGTTGTAACGGACGGAAATATAATTACTGGTAAGGGCGCCGGAGCGGCTATGATGTTCGGGGCGGCGATTGCCGAGTATTTTAAGGACGGCTCCGGAAAACGCCTCCTTCGTCAGGTACAACATATATGAAGAATGAAAAAGAGCGGCTCAGAGCTGAATACAGAAAAATAAGAGATACACTTTCGGAGGAAAACCGTGTGTTTAAAAGTGTTTCTGTGTGGAAATATTTTTTCGAGCTTGAGGAATATCAAAGAGCAAAGGTTGTTATGCTTTACAGCGATATTAAAAGTGAAGTTAAAACCAATGTCTTTGCACAGCGTGTTTTGTCCGACAGAAAGAGGCTTGTATTTCCTGTGACAGATAAGGAAAGCGGTGAACTTTGTCCGTATGAAATAACTGAAATTTCAAATCTTAAAATCGGCGCTTTCGGAATTTTGGAGCCGAATGTAGAGCTTGTAGGAAGCGTTAAGGAAATTCCAAAGGATGAAATAGATATTATAATGATTCCGGGACTTGTTTTTGATATGTTCGGTGGCAGAATAGGGTACGGCGGTGGATATTACGATAGGTTTTTGAAGAATTTTAAGGGAGTACGAGTGGGTGTGGCATATTCGGATTGTCTGTGCTGTGTTGTTCCCGCAGAGGAAACCGATGAAAAAATTGATATACTTGTAACGGAAGTGGGATGTGAACGGTTTGGATAAGAGCTACGCAGATATGAAACGCATAAAGGGCGTAAGATGGCTGCTCCTTTGGGTAATGCTTACACAGTTTGTGTGTAAGGTTGTGGTTTCTGCGGTCGTGTCGTTTATTCCCGAGCCTTCGGAGAACTTTGCACGGTATGCGGCTTATATTCAGCAGGGAATTGTAACCGTTTTAACTTTTTTAATTCCCATAATTGTATATAGTATGACGGCGTGGCGTAAAACCGAAAGAGCCGATGCCGAGGAAATGCGTTTTAACAAATTTCCGGTATGGCTGACGGGGTGGATTGCTCTTATGGCGGTTTCAGGTCAGTTCGTAATGATTCTTTTGAATATTCCCGTATTAAATATTATGGGCGGAAGCTCTAAGGCGTTGGTGCCGATTACTTACGGCGAAGTTTTTGCGGCGATTGCGGTTACCGCTGTTTTGCCGGGAGTTTTTGAGGAATTTTGGATGCGTGGGATTGTGCTGAGCGTATATGAAAGACGGAGCACATTTGTAGCCATTGTTTTTACCACGATTATGTTCGGACTTTTGCACGGAAGTCTTACAAAGCTTCCGGGAGTGATTTTTTTGGGCTTTGTTGCCGCTGTTATAACCATAAGAGTAAATTCGGTTTACGGGGCAATGCTGTATCATATACTGAATAATACCACTTCGGTTATTTTCGGATATGTTTTGGCTCATTATAAAATCGGCGATGCTTTTTTATGGACCTTTGTGATTGTTATGGCATTGGTTTTTGTTGCATCGTTTGTGTGCTTTTTGGTGATTTTGCCGAAAAGAAAACGGAAAAAATGCAATAATGAAGGAGTTTTGCTTTTTAAAAGCTTTTTAAGCTTGCCGGTTATTTTGTGTTTGATTATCGTTATTTTGAAAATAAAATTCGGAACTTAAGGTAAGAATATGAAGAAAGTGAAATGCAGGAAAATCAATCGAAAAAAATTGAGATTTTCGGCGATTGTTTTTGCAATCGTTCTTGTGTTTGTGCTGTCATTGATAAGTGCTTTAAGGGATATGTTTGCTGATGATACCAATACCGTGGTTACAATTGATATTCCAAAGGGCGCCGGATTTTCGGAAATTGCGGATATACTTGAGGAAAATAAGGTAATCGACCATAAACTGTTTTTTAAAATTTACGAGAAGTTTGCAGGAGAACGGGTTTATCAAAGCGGTAAGCATAATTTTGTTATAGGAATGAGCTATGGCAACGCTTTGGAGGCTTTGACGCAGATCAATTGCGATGTTGTAACGGTAACCATACCGGAAGGTTTTGAGCTTCGCCAAATTGCAAAGCTTTTGGAGCAGAATGGTATTTGTTCTGCTGAAAACTTTAAAAATGCCGCTTTGGGAGATTTTCCCGATTATCCTTATTTGCAAGCGGCAAAAAACCGTGAAAACCCTTTGGAAGGGTATTTGTTTCCCGATACTTATGAGTTTGAAAAAGGAGAAAATCCCACCCGAGTTATAGAAATAATTCTTGAAAATTTTGATAAAAAAGTGTATTCCGTTTATAAGGAAAGTAAAACGGACAAGTCGTTGGATAATGTAATTATTATGGCTTCGGTGATTGAGCGTGAAGCGGCAAATGATCAAGAACGTGGAAAGGTTTCCTCGGTCTTTTATAACCGTCTTAAAATCGGAATGAAGTTGCAATCCTGTGCAACTGTGCAGTATATTTTAAAGGAAAGAAAAGAAATTCTTTCGCTGGAGGATACACGCATTGATTCGCCTTACAATACATATCTTTACGAAGGACTTCCGAAAGGACCGATTGCATCACCGGGTATAAACTCGGTCAAAGCGGCGATAAATCCCGAAGAAACGGAATATTATTATTTTGCCGCCTCAAAGGACGGTGCGCATAATGTGTTTTCGAAAACATGGGAGGAACATTTAAAGACAATTAAGGAGCTTGGAATATGAGAGATTGGATAGAGGGCGATAATATAAATTATGATTATATTTTAAGGTATATAAGAGATACGATTCCTCAAAGCACAGGGCATATATCGGAAATGGAGGAATATGCCCGTTTAAACGGTGTGCCCATATCTCAGCCCGAAAGCATTAGATTGTTGGAAATTATTATTAAGATTGCCAATGCGAAAAAAATTCTTGAAATCGGCAGCGCAATAGGATATTCTGCTATAAGAATGAGTAATGCGGCGGGTGGAGAAGTTACTACCGTTGAAATTTCTGACGAAATGGCGGATATTGCCGAAAAAAATATTGAAAAGGCGGGTCTTTCACATAAAATAACGCTTTTAAGGGGTGACGCAAGGCAGGTATTGGAAAGCGTCGAGGATAAGTTCGACCTTATATTTATCGATGCGGCAAAGGGGCAGTATGAGGAATTTTTCCGACACGGCAAAAGGCTTTTAAAGGTTGGCGGCATTTTGATTTCTGATAATGTTTTGTATAAAGGGATGACGGCAACGGACGAGCTTTTGGTGCACAGGAAAATAACTCTTGTAAGGCGATTGAGAAAATATCTTGAAATGCTTAAAGAAAATGAGGACTTTTCCACAGCGCTTCTTCCCATAGGAGATGGGGTGGCGCTCAGTTTTCGGGAAAAGTAATTTAAAAGGTGATAAAAGTGGCAATTAACAAACATACAAATGTGGACAAAGAAAATATTCTCAAAAATTTTGATTTTGTTTTGTTGTTTTTGGCAATTGCGGCGGCAATTTTCGGAATAGTTATGATAACAAGCGCAACAAAATCACCGGTAAAATATGTTTTGGTGCAAAGTGCGGCGCTTATTTTGGGACTTATCGCAATTTTTGTCTTAATGATAATCGACTATGAATATTTGGCAAAAATGAGCAAGTATCTTTTCGGCGCTTCCGTTTTGCTTTTGGTTTTGGTTCTGATTCCGGGCATAGGAACAAAAGATAACGGTGCAAGAAGTTGGTTTCGGTTTGGAAATCTTATAGGAGTTCAACCTGCCGAAATTGTGAAGCTGTTTTTTATTATAACATTTTCGAAGCATATAGCGAGCACGGAAATGCTGTTAAATCGGCCGAAAAATATTCTTTTGCTGTGTCTGCACTTCGGCGTTATTGCGGGACTGATACTTATTCAACCCGATTTTGGTACGGCGATGGTATTTTTTTGCATGGCGTTTGTTATGGTGTTTGTGGCGGGAATTGCATGGAAATATGTTGCGGCGCTTTTTGGGTTTGCGGCGGTTGCGGCACCTATGGCGTGGTTGTTCTTTTTGAAGGAATATCAGAAAAATAGAATAATAAACTTGTTTAATCCCGAAAATGACCCAATGGGAACCGGATATCATGTGGTTCATTCAAAAATAACCGTTGGCTCCGGAAAGCTTTTCGGAACAGGTCTTTTTGAAGGCGCAAGCCAATATAACAACTTTTTGCCTGAACGGCACACGGATTTTATTTTCTCAGTCATTTGCGAGGAACTGGGCTATGTGGGGGCATTGGCGGTGATTGCGTTGCTTGTTGCAATTATTGTACGATGCGTGCACATTGGAATGAACGCCCGAAACGATTTGGGGAAATATATTTGTGTGGGGGTTGCGGCAATGTATACATTCCATTTAATCGAAAATGTGGGAATGTGTATCGGTAT
>CAZTEA010000088.1:0-5615 GCA_964612315.1 uncultured Oscillospiraceae bacterium
TTTTTTACAAAATTTCTGAAAAATATTGATAAATTGATTAGAAACATTGACTATTTCACTATTTTGTTGTATTATATTATGAGGTAAATCTATTTTTGGGAGGTAATATTTATGGCAACGGTAATCCCCTTTAAAGGACTTCGATACAACACCGACATATTCGATAATCTTGATGATGTAACAGCACCTCCGTATGATATAATTTCAAGTGAAGAGCAGGATGCTCTTTACAACAAAAGCGATTATAACGTTGTCCGAATAGACTACGGAAAGTCTTTCGATTCCGATACGGAAACGGATAATAAATACACCCGTGCGGGTCTTTCTCTTTCGGAATGGATTGAAAAAGATATTTTAAAAAGAGAGGATAAGCCGGCATTTTATATTTACGAACAATCTTTTGAATATAATGGAACGCCTATTGCTCTTAAAGGTATTATTTCTTTGGTTAAGATTGAGGAATTTGAAAAGAAAATCGTACTTCCTCACGAGGAAACCCTTTCAAAGGCAAAGGCAGACAGATTTGATCTTATGTCCGCAACGGACGCCAATATGAGCCAAATTTACTCCCTTTACTTGGATGAGGACAATTCCGTGGAAAGTCTTTTGATAAAAGAATCCACCAAAAAGCCCGACATTTCCTTTGTTACGGCTGACGGAATAACTCAAAACATTTGGATTGTAACCAACGAAGCCGTTACGACAAAAATAACCGAAAGCTTCAAAGATAAACAGCTCTTCATCGCCGATGGGCATCACAGATACGAAACCGCTCTTAATTTCAGAAATAAGAAGCGCAGCGAGGCTCAAACCGACGAAGAAGCCCCCTACGACTATGTTATGATGATGCTTACCTCAATGAATGACAAAGGGCTTTTGGTGTTCCCTACCCACAGACTGATTAAAGATATTCCCGATTTTGACGAAAATATTCTGATCGGAAATTTAACTCAGGATTTCACCGTATCAAAGGTTTATCTTACCGAGGATAATTATGCCGAAGTAATTACCGAAAGCATTTTATCCGCTTCCGATATGAAGCGCTTTGCTCTTTACACCGGCGGTGATTATTATTATCGCTTTGAGCTTAAAAATCTTGATGTTATAAATGATTATATAAAAAACAAATCCGAAGCATACAAGCACCTTGATGTTACGCTTCTTCACACATTGGTTCTTGAGAGATTTTTAAATATTGACCAAAGCAATATGGCAAATCAAAAAAATCTTTCCTACACAAGAAATGCGGTTGAAGCTATTAACAAGGTTAAAAGCGGCGAATTCCAATGTTCATTCTTGATTAACGCAACTCATGTTTCGGACATCAAAGAAGTTTCCTTGGCAAACGAGAAAATGCCGCAGAAATCCACATATTTCTGGCCGAAGCTCGTTACAGGTATTGTCATAAATAAATTTTAGTTAGGAGTTACAGTTATGAAAATTGCAATTATGGGCTTTGGTGTTGTGGGAGGCGGCGTTGGCGAGCTTCTTATAACGAATTGCGAAAACATTGCAAAAAAAGCCGGTGAAAAAATCGAAGTTAAGTATATTTTGGACCTTCGTGAATTTTCCGACAGTCCCTACAAATGCTTCACCAAAGATTTTAACGATATTTTAAATGACCCCGAGGTTGAAGCCGTTGTTGAAGCAATGGGCGGAACCGTTCCAGCTTACGAATTTACAAAAAGCCTTCTTCTTGCCGGCAAGCATGTGGTTTCTTCAAACAAGGAGCTTGTTGCCCGCCACGGCACAGAGCTTTTGCAAATTGCAAAGGAAAAAAATATAAACTATCTTTTCGAAGCCAGCGTAGGCGGCGGTATTCCGATTATAAGACCGCTCATTTCCAGTCTTACAGGCAATGACATCACGGGAATTATCGGCATTTTAAACGGCACAACCAACTACATTTTAACTCAAATGATTAAAAACGGAAAATCCTTTAAAGAGGCTCTTTCCGAGGCTCAGGAAAAGGGTTATGCAGAAAAAGACCCAACCGCCGATGTTGAGGGCATTGACACTTGCCGCAAAATTGCGATTTTGTCCTCCCTTGCATACGGAAAATATGTTGACAGCACACAAATCCCCACAGAGGGTATCACGCAAATCACCTGTGAAGATGCAAAATACGCTCAGGCAATGGGATATTCCGTTAAGCTGGTCGGTCAATGTCAAAAAGAGGGAGACGGCATTTTTGCAAGAGTTTGCCCCGCATTTATAGATTTCGACTGCCCTCTTTCAAATATTTCCGATGTTTTTAACGGAATTTTGGTTCAAGGCGAATCATTGGGCGATGTTATGTTTTACGGCAAAGGCGCAGGTAAGCTTCCTACCGCCAGCGCAATGGTTTCAGACCTTGTGGATGTTGCAAAACACAGAAACACAAACATAAAAATACTTTGGGGCAAGGCCGAAGACGGCTACCTGTTAAACGGCGAAAAGCAAAAGTATTCTTATTATCTCCGTGTTACGGGCAATCCTGACGGCTTTGAAAAATATACGGTAAAAACTCTTGCGGAGCTTCCCGATGAGTTTGCGGTTATTATTCCCCCCGTTACCACATCTGAGCTTACAGAGCTTTTAAATTCAGACCTTTTTGCAAACCATAATGTCTTAAGCAGAATTAGGGTGATATAATGATTAAAGTAAGAGTCCCGGCAACCAGCGCCAATATGGGCTCCGGGTTTGACAGTTTGGGGCTTGCCCTTTCCCTTTACAATTATGTTTCGGTGGAATTTATCGAAAGCCCCACCGAAATCAAGGTTATCGGCGAAGGGGTTGATTTTCTTCCCGACAACGAAAATAACCTGATTTACAAATGTATTAAACAGCTTTTTTCAAAAGCCGGAAAAGAGCTTGGTAACATTCGGCTTGTTATGGAAAACAATATTCCCGTAACTAGAGGGCTCGGAAGCAGCAGCGCCAGCATAATCGGTGCTCTTGTTGCCGCCAACGCCCTTTTAAACAACGCATTTTCCAACGAGGATTTACTCTCTGCGGCTGTCGAAATTGAAGGGCATGGCGATAATGTAACCCCGGCGCTTTTCGGCGGATTTTGCGTAAATGTACCCACAAAAAATAAAATCAACTATATTTCCACTCCCGTTAAAGCGGATTTGGAGTTTGCCACATTTATTCCCGACTTTTTTCTGCAAACGAAAAAGTCACGCTCGGCACTTCCCGAAAAGGTTTCTCACAAAGATGCCGTTTACAACTTGGGGAAGAAGTGCCCTGCTTACCGCAAGTTTAATTTCCGGAGACTACAAAAATATTCGCACCGCAATGGGTGATAAGCTTCATCAAAATTATCGGCGCAAGTTTATTCCGGGAATGAATGATATTTTTGATTTGTGTTATAACAATAAAGCCCTCGGTGTTTATTTGAGTGGCGCAGGGCCGTCCATTATCGGCATTTTAAACGGCAATTCCGCCCGTTTTTCCGAAAAGGTCGTTCCTGTTTTAAACAAAAAAATGAAAAATTGGCATCTTAATATTCTCTCAGCGGATAATGAGGGTGCTGTAATTATAGGAGGTTTTTAAATTGTCCATTATTGTTCAGAAATTTGGCGGAAGCTCCGTTGCCGACGCAAAAAAGGTTCTCAATGTTGCCAACCGAGTTGTTGACACCTACAAAGAGGGTAACTCCGTTGTTGTGGTTGTCAGCGCACAGGGTGACACAACCGACGACCTTATCGAAAAGGCAAACGAAATCAACCCCAACGCATCCAAGCGTGAAATGGATATGCTTTTATCCAGCGGCGAGCAAATTTCAATTGCCCTCTTGGCTATGGCTATCGAAACTTTAGGTTGTCCCGTTATCTCTCTTACAGGCTGGCAGGCAGGTTTTAGAACGAATTCAAACTACAGCAACGCCAGAATCGATAAGATTGACACGGAAAGAATTATGTCTGAAATCGACCGCAAAAAAATTGTTATTGTAGCGGGTTTCCAGGGCATAAATCGTTTTGACGACATAACCACACTCGGTCGTGGAGGAAGTGATACCTCCGCTGTTGCAATTGCTTCGGCAATTCACGCCGATAAGTGTGAAATTTATACCGATGTTGACGGTGTTTATACTGCCGACCCCCGTATTGTAAAGGGCGCGAAAAAGCTCAACTCCATCACTTACGATGAAATGCTTGAGCTCGCCAGTCTCGGCGCAAATGTTCTTCACAACCGCTCGGTTGAAATGGCGAAAAAATACAACACCTGTCTTGAGGTTAAATCAAGTTTTGAAAAAATCGACGGCACTACCGTTCAGGAGGTTATAAAAATGGAAAAAATGTTAATCAGAGGCGTTGCCCGTGATAACGATGTGGCAAGTATTTCAATTGTAGGTCTTCCCGACACTCCGGGAATTGCTTTTAAAGTATTCTCGCATCTTTCAAAGAAAAATATAAATGTCGATGTTATTCTTCAGTCAATCGGCAGAGAAAATCAGAAGGATATTTCCTTTACTGTTCAGAAATCCCACCTTAAGGAAGCTCTTGAAATTTTGGAAGCCGAAAAAGAAAATCTCGGCTTTGAAACAATCAAGCACAGAGAGGATATGAGCAAAATATCCATCGTCGGCGCAGGTATGGTTAACAACCCCGGCGTTGCCGCAAAGATGTTTGAAGCTCTTTACAATGCAGGAATTAACATTCATATGATTTCAACCTCAGAAATAAAGGTTTCCGTTCTTATCAATGTTGAAAAGGCTGAAAAAGCCGTTCAGGTTGTTCATGAAGCATTCTTTGGTGCGTAAATTTTGCAACTCGTGAGGCTGTGGTTACCACAGCCTCGGTTTTCGCCGGCATTTGGAGGATTCGCTATGTTTAATGCTGAAAAAATTAAAAATGACTGCATTTTATGGATAAAAAATTTTTTTGAGGAAAACGGAAAGGATTGTAACGCCGTTATCGGAATTTCCGGCGGAAAGGACAGCTCCGTTGCCGCAGCCTTGTGTGTTGAGGCTCTCGGTAAAGACCGTGTTATCGGTGTTCTTATGCCCTGTGGCGAACAATTCGATATTGATTGCTCACATCTTTTGGTTAAGCATTTGGGAATAAAATACCACACCGTAAATATTCAATCCGCCGTCAACGGTGTGCTTGACGCTATGCCGAAAGAATTAGAGATTACACCGCAGACAGCTCAAAATCTTCCGCCAAGAATCAGAATGTCAATTTTATACGCCGTAAGTCAGTCCAGCAACGGCAGAGTGGTTAACACCTGCAATCTTTCC
Source organism: uncultured Oscillospiraceae bacterium (assembly GCA_964612315.1). GTDB lineage: Bacteria > Bacillota > Clostridia > Monoglobales > Monoglobaceae > SIG454. Next base: position 5,228 of record CAZTEA010000088.1, read on the forward strand.
GAAGATTGGGTGGGATATTCCACCCGCTACGGCGATGCGGCAGGAGATTTTTCACCGCTCTCGAATTTAACGGTAAACGAAGTAAAGGAAATCGGTTATTTACTTAATCTTCCCAAAGAGCTGGTGGATAAAACTCCAATCGACGGACTTTGTGGAAAAAGTGACGAAGAAAATCTCGGATTTTCCTATGCAACTCTTGACAAATATATAAGAACGGGAGTATGCGAAAACGAAGAAATTAAAAATTTAATTGACCGAAAGCATAAGCAAAATCTTTTTAAGTTGCAGCTTATGCCGGCGTTTAAACCTGAAATATAACGAAATAATGACGGCGCTTTTGCGCTGCAAAAAAATAAATACATATAGGAGATTTTTACTATGACTATAG
>CAZTEA010000089.1:0-5551 GCA_964612315.1 uncultured Oscillospiraceae bacterium
GTATTATGCCGGTAACAGGCATTCCGCTTCCGTTTTTCAGTTACGGCGGCTCGTCGCTGCTTACAAATATGATTGCCATAGGCTTGGTAATGAATGTTAAATACAGAAGCAAAGTTATAAATTTTTGACAGAGGTAAATTTTATGCGAATGAGAAGAAAAAAACACAGAGAAGAACGCATAGAGCGTTGCGGGGCTTATCTTGCGGGAGATGCGGAAAACTATAAAGAGGATTTGGGTTGTATTTTTGATGAGCCCGAGCATGAGCTTCATATTGAAATCGGATGCGGAAAGGGTAAGTTTATAAGCGAATTGGCAGAGCGGCATCCCGAAATAAACTATATTGCGATAGAAAAAAATTTGGATGTTTTGGTTCTTGCAATGGAAAAGGTTGCGGCAAAGGAGCTTAAAAATGTTAAGTTTATACCGGGCGATGCCAACTTTTTAAACGACATTGAAACACGAACAAAGTGTGGCAGAATTTACATAAATTTCTGTGACCCTTGGAAAAAGACTTATCAGGCGAAAAGGCGTTTGACGCATGAGCGTTATCTGTCTGTTTATAAAAAGATTTTAAAGAGCGGCGGCGAAATTCATTTTAAAACGGACAACAAAATGCTGTTCGAATTTTCCCTTAATTCTTTTGCGGATTTCGGACTGAAAATGCGAAACATCACTTTGGATTTGCACGAAAGCGGGTTTGAAGGAAATATTATGACAGAGTATGAAACTTTATTTTCTCAGGCGGGAGCGCCCATATATCGATGTGAGGCAATATATGTTTAATCGCAAAAAATAATTTAAAAAAACGACCTACAAAAATGATATATCCGATATTTCGGTGGTTTATCATTTTTGTAGGTCGTTTTTATATATTAAGACTTAAAAGTATTCAGCCTACCAGGGCTATTGCCCATGTTTCGTCTTCAAGATGCACCAAGGTCGTGGAAAGCACGGCGCTTTCGTCGGAAGCGGTTACCGTATATTCAACATTTATAATTTCGGTAACTTCAATTCCAAGCTTTTTGTATTCTTCAATTTCGGTTTGAGAAACCCTGTGAATACTGTCAATTCGTGCAATACTACAGCCAAACTCACCAATAAGAGTTTTAAGGGTCGAATAATTGCCACTTTCGGTTTTGAATTTCTCGGCGAGAGTATCTTGCGCAAGATGACGCGCCTCAGCCTCTGTGCATTTCTGTGTTTTAGCCAAAGCGGTAATATAAATCTTTGGTACATACTGCATATATTTTGTGGCATCTTCTTTTAAAAAGCAAAAAGTATAGTTTTCCAAGCAAGTCGTAATATCGGGGATATCTTCGGTAAATTCTGAAGAATCGTCAAATTTTTCATTGGAATTTTTTTTGGAGGATTGTCCGTATTTTTGATCCATTGCGGCATAATCCATAACTCCGGATTCGGAAGGGGTATCTTGGCAGCCGACTAAAAAAAGAGTCGAAATTATCAGCATTATTAAAAGCTTTTTCATTGTTTATTTTCTCCTTAGTATATCATAGTCACAGCAAAATCGCCAATGATTAAGGCTGTGAGCGAAAATGCGGCAATATATCTTGCGCAAGATGGAATTTTACACAAGACATTATCAAGAAACGGCTGGATAACATAAACGCACAATACTTCAAAAATCGTAATTGCCGTCAAATGACCTATACAGGTTCTGCCGTTTAGATTAAGCGGCAGATTGCCGTAATCCCAAGGAACGCTGTTCCACAGAAGTTCATAAAAAAATGAAACCGTGTATTCGGTAATTCCTATCAGCAAAAATGTTAAGAAAATAAGCAGGAACGCAGTTGGGTTGATTTCTTTCCATTTGCTACCGATAAAGTAAAAGATATTCATAACGCCGATAACGCAAAACCCGGAAAACGGAGCGTAAGGCCCATGAAGGAAGCCGCTTAAAGTCCAACTTTCGGACGGTGTGGTTGCCCAAGTTGCGGCGTTGTTTCCGCACCAAATCAAAAGGCTGTATATAAAAAAGCTCAGTATACATATTGAAATATCTTTTTTATTTTCGTTTTTTGCCGACATATTAGTTCCTCCGAAGAAAATCTGTCATAACATTAACCGAATTTTTGGCGGCAAGCTTCATAAAGGATGGGTAATCCAAAGATGCCTCGCCGTTTGCGCTGTCCGAAATTGCACGGAGAATGCAGAACTTAACTCCGTTTACATAGCATACATGACCTATGCTGCCGCCCTCCATTTCGCAGGCAACGGCATCAAAATTTTTCTTAATGTTGAGCTTTTGAACTTCGCTTGCGATAAATTGGTCGCCCGAGGAAATGATGCCTCTTTCGAAGTTTATTCCACGAGAAGCTATGCAAGAGCAAAGGGCGTCTGCCGTTTCGCTGTCACAGGGGATTTCAATTATATCAATTCCCGACAAAAGCCCGACAGGGTCTCCCAGAGGTGAGGTGTCCATATCGTGCTGTACAACGGCTGTGGCAACAGCTATATCACCCACATTCAGATTTTTTGATAAAGTTCCGCCAACACCGATATTGATTACGGTATCGGGCTTGTAGAGCAGTATCATTGTTTGGGCACAAATGGCGGCAAAAACCTTGCCGATACCGCTCTGTGCGGCAACAACCTCAGTATCTTCGATTTTTCCCGAAACAAATTCAATTCCGCTTACAGTTTCGATTTTTTTATCCGTTATGATATTTTTAATCCCGTCAATTTCCGCTTTCATTGCACCGATAATGCCTATCATTTTTTATCCTCCGTAAATTATGAGCCTATATAAAATCTCTGCTGTCCAAAATAATTGTAAACGGGCCGTCATTTAAAAGACTGACTTTCATATCCGCCCCGAAAATTCCCTTTTGGGTTTTGGTGAAGTGTTTTTCGCAAAGCTCTGCTGAATAGTCGTAAAGTTCTTTTGCCATATTGGGCGGTGCGGCTTCAATGAAGCTGGGGCGATTCCCTTTTCGGCAGTTTGCACATAATGTAAACTGCGAAATTACCAAAACTTCCGCACCCACATCTGCTGAGCTTAAATTTGTTTTTCCGTTTTCGTCTTCGAAAATTCGCATTTTATAGATTTTTTCAATCATTTTTTCGGCAGTTTCTTTTGTATCCTCCGAGAAGACTCCCACAAGAAGCAAAAGTCCGCCGTCGATTTCGCCAACGATTTTCCCGTCAACGGAAACCGAGGCATTTTTTACTCGCTGTATAACAATTTTCATAAGCTTTCCTCAAAAATAAAAAATAGTCGTTTGTTATAAGCATAAATACAAGAGTGAATGTATTCCTTGTATTTGCTGTAACACGACTATTTTAACATATTTTTAATTGTTCGTCAATTGCTTTTTATGTCGTTGAAGGAATTTTGAAGAGTTAAGCAAGAGCTTTCAAATTTCTTTTTCTCTTCGTCTGTCAGCTCAATTTCCAAAATATCAACTATGCCGTTGCGACCGAGAACGCAGGGAACGCCCACATAAACACCGTTTTGACCGTACTCGCCGGAGAGTTTTGCGGAAACTGTAAGGACGCTGTTTTCATTGCCTAAGATGGCTTTGGTTAACCTTACCAAGGACATTCCGATTCCGTAGTAGGTTGCATTTTTTGCTTTGATTATTGTATATGCGGAGGTCTTGACCTGCTCGCTTATATTTTCAAGGTCGGACAAGCAATAGTCGTTATCCTCGGCACATATATCAAGAACCCTCTTTGTGGAAACCAAGGTTTGTGACCAAGGCACAAATTCGCTGTCGCCGTGCTCTCCTATAACATAACCGTGGATATTTCTGGGGTCAATTGAAAAGTATTCACCGACCATATAGCGAAGCCTTGCGGTATCTAAAATTGTTCCCGAACCGATAACTCTTTTGGGGTTAAAGCCGGAGCATTCCTGAACAACCCGTGCCATAATATCAACGGGATTGGTGGCAACCACGATAATGCCCATAAAACCCGAACTCATAATGCTTTTAGTAACACTTTCCAATACCTTTGCGTTTCTTTGAAGTAAATCAAGACGGGTTTCGCCTTCTTTTTGAGCCACCCCAGCGCAGATTACGACAATATCTGCATCACGGCATTCATCGTAATCGCCGGCTATGATTTTCATGCTGCTTTGCGCAAACGGCAAACCATGATTCAAATCCATTGCCTCGCCAACGGTTCTCTCACGGTTAAGGTCAATCAAAACAAGCTCGTCGCAAGCTCCTTGATTAAGCATGGCGTAAGCGTAACTCATACCAACCATTCCCGTTCCGACGATTGCAACTTTTCTTTTATCGTAAAATCCTTGAAATTTCAATAATCTCAACTCCTTTTTGTTAGTATACCTGTTTTTAAATTTATTATATTATTTTTACTTATTTCTGTCAATAAATTTGAGAATTTTTAAAAAAAGTAGTGCAATTTCACAAAAGATATGTTATAATAAACACAATATATAATAAACACAATATAAGAAGAAAAGCAACCGCTTTTCAAGGATGTGTTTATTTGAACGGCTAAGTGCACCGCAGGGTGTTTTGAAAAAAGAGCGGAAAGGATTTGGAATAATGGATATTATTGAAATTTTAAAGGCGTTTATTTTTGGGATAGTCCAGGGTATAACGGAGTGGCTTCCCATAAGCAGTACGGGTCACCTTATTTTGATAGACGAATTTTTAAAGCTTGATTTGGGCAAAGATTTTTGGGATATGTTTAAGGTGGTTATCCAGTTCGGCTCTATTTTGGCAGTTGTGGTTTTGTATTTTCACAAGCTTAACCCTCTGTCGCCCGGGAAAACACCGGCACAGAAAAAAGATACATGGATTCTTTGGTCAAAGGTTATAGTGGGAGTTATTCCGGCAGGTGTTGTGGGACTTTTGTTTGAAGACATTATAGATGGATATTTGTCAACGCCGTATGTTATCGGAGCGGCACTTATAATTTACGGTGTTTTGTTTATCGTTGTTGAAAATATGAATAAGGAGCCGAAAATAACTTCTCTTTCGACTCTTACATACAAAACCGCATTTTTAATCGGATGCTTTCAGATACTTGCGTTGATTCCTGGAACTTCCCGTTCCGGCTCAACCATTTTGGGAGCGGTTTTAATCGGGGCAAGCCGAGGCATTGCGTCGGAGTTTTCGTTCTTTTTGGCAATTCCCGTAATGCTTGGAGCAAGCGCTCTTAAAATATTGGGCTTTGGCTTTGATTTTTCACCGAATGAATGGGCGGTTTTGATAACGGGGACTTTGGTATCTTTTGTGGTTTCCGTTTTTGCAATCAAGTTTTTGATGAATTACATAAGAAAGCACGATTTTAAAGGATTCGGATACTACAGAATTATTTTGGGAGTAATTGTTTTGCTCTACTTCGGAATTGCATCAATTATATAGCGGAAAGGCGTAAAAATGGCAAACGGAAAAGGAAAAGGAAAATCTGCTCGAAGCGGTGCTTCGTCAAAGAAAAAGAAAACTCAAAAGAGCAAGCAATCAGTAATTTCCAACGAGATTAAGGGTGTAATTTTGATTACATTGGGAATTTTCATTGCTTTGACTTTTTTGCTTGATATGGGCATAATAGGAG
>CAZTEA010000090.1:0-5538 GCA_964612315.1 uncultured Oscillospiraceae bacterium
TTATAAAAAAATTAAAAAAATCTGTTCAACACCCTTGACAAAATGTTTATGAATTGCGTTACATTACAACTTCGGTTGTGAAAAAAGGAGAAGCGATAATAAATTGCAAAGGTAAAATGCGAGTGGTCGTTCTGCCGAAAGAACTGTGTAAAACGCTAAAAGTATATATAGAGGGAAATAACATAAAATCCGGTTCAGTAGTTATTAGCAGAAGCGGAATGCCTTTAGATAGAAGTTATGTGTGGAATATGATGAAATCACTCTGTGATGAAGCGAAAGTGAGTCGTAATAAAGTATTTCCGCATAATTTCCATCATCTTTTCGTACGAACTTATTACAAATTGCAAAAAGATATAGTTTGCCTTGCAGATATTTTGGGGCATTCATCTGTGGAGACCACAAGAATTTATACGATGAGTGCTGATGATGTTTATCGCAGGCAAATACAAAAATTGGGGCTTCTGTGCCTGTAAATAAAAATCCACATAATTACTATTATGTGGAATAAGAATATTATAAGAGGTGATAAAACGGAAGATATGGGTGGATAGAAAATACTTTGGCGGTAAGGCTGTGAATAAAGTCAGTTATTCTGTGTTTATTGTCAAATTACCGTACAAGTATTTCACAGATGAATGAGGTTCGGTTTAAAAAAACTTACAAACAGAAAGGAATGATTATTATGAAAAAGAAATTAAGTATTGTGCTGGTTTTAGCGGTAGTTGCATTGGTGTTTGTTCCTATGACAGGGATATACGCAAAAACTGCTAAGACTCGTGATGAAGCAGTTGCGTGGGCAAACAGCCGGGTAGGTCAATATGCCTATAATATGGATGCAGCGTACGGTGCGCAATGTGTGGATTTTATTCAAGAATATTACAATTTCTTGGGAGTCAGCGGAGGTGGAGGAAATGCAATTGATTATGCTTCTAATACTTTGCCGTCCGGTTTTACACGAATTGCCGATTATATCGGATTTGTTCCGGAACCCGGTGATATAGGCATTTGGTACGGAAATAATGGAAATCCGTATGGGCATGTCGGAATTGTATTGAGTGCTAATCTCGATAATGTTACGGTAGCAGATGTTTGGGGAAGTCAGGCTAATATAAATCATAATTATGTTGGGTACGATAATAATGAGGTTCATAAAATAACCAGACCTTATCAATATTCCGAAACATTTTGTCAAGGAAATTTTTGGGGTGTTATTCGACCTGATTTTGGGTCGGCGTCGTCCTCTAAAATACAAACAGCAGTTGTTTCGGAAGGCGAATGTTATTTGAAAAACCTCAATGTATATATGAGTGCTTATGAGGATTATAACGGTGGAAATGTATTTGCAAGCAGCACATTTGACAACTCAATTCAAAAGTTCAATATTCAAAAAAGCGGAGGCGGCTATAAAATTCAATCATGTTACAACAATACACAAAGAGTTGTAAATGTGTGGACAACCGATTACAGCAAGTGTGGTGATAATGTTACATTATATGACCAAACAGGACACTCAACTCAAACTTGGGTATTTGAACCGCACGGAGACGGTTATATTATTCATCCTGCCGATAACTTAGGGCTGGCGCTTACGGTGCAGAGCAATGGTAATGTCGCAATAGAGACTTCAACTGCTATTTCGGGGCAGATATGGAAAATTGAGAGTCCGATTAAGGTAAACTCCGGGGTGATACAAGAAAACAGCCGTGATGAGGAAAATTACGATGCCGAAATACAGGTTATTCTTATGAAAATCGGTCAACCAACAATGTTTGTAGGAGAAGAGCTGATGGAAATTGACCCAGGACGAGGAACAGTCCCGATTATTCAAAACGGAAGAACCTTAGTTCCGATTCGTGCCATTGTAGAAGCAATGAACGGAAATGTAGAATGGGACGGTGCGAAAAATAAGATATCAATAAAAGCAAATGGGCATAAGATAAATATGTGGCTCGGAAGTAAGAAAATTGAAGTTGATGGAAAGAAAAAAAGTATGGATGTAGCACCAAATATAATAAATGACAGAACCATGCTACCAATTCGTTTTATTGTTGAAAATATTGGGTACGATATAGAATGGATGGCGAGTACTCAACAGATTTTGATTGAATTTTAAATAGTTTTGAAATGGGTGTAAATTTTACACCCATTTTTACAATATCTAAAGAAGATAAAATGAAAAGATTATTATTTATGATTATGGTTTGTTTTGTTATTTTTTGCACAAGTTGCGGAAAAAAGAAAACAGAAAAATCAGTTCAAAACATAGAAAACGGAGAAGAAGTTATCGCAAATGTAAATGAAAAAACATTGACATCGGAAAAATGGATCGATATTGGGTATCGCCCTTCGGATACTATTGAGTATTATTTTTTTGAGGGCGAAACTTATAAGTCTCAACTGTTGAACGGTGCGGAATTTGAAACCGGCGTATATAAGATAGAAAATGATAAAGTTATGCTTTTAGATAGCGGAATTGAGTTTGAGTATATAGATGATGGCGTTTTCAAGATAATAAACGGCAAACGAATGATACGACAAGATGAGGTTTAAAGAGGAACATATTACGATGCGGTTTTAGGGACACGGTATCTTATTACGGAAAGTCTATATAATACTGATTCTGTTTATACCGGATGTTCACTTGAAACAGCGGGGATTTCGGAGATTTATGAAATACTTAATTGTTATCACGGAATACATATAAGTACAACCCTTTGTGCGGAACATGATGGCTTAAATTCGCTTGAAAACAGCTTTAACGGTATCTCAGACCTTTATCCCGTGACAAACTTTAATTCTCTTGAAGATGTCCAAGAATATTATCAAAAAGTATGTGACACAGGAATATCTTAATAATTCGAACTTTCGAAATTTATGTAATGATTGCTTTGAAGAACATCACGATAAGCTTTATATGCAAACACCGAGTTTTGGATTTGATGTGTTCAAAGCTGAAGAAGCAACCATTATAAAAATAGATGAAAACCGATATATGATAACACAGCCGTATTATGTTTGCGATAATTATTGTGCCGCGGCGATTATATTTATCGAGAAAACCGGAAATAGTTACAAAATGACCGATTCGAGAGTAAGTAATTCTAAATATTAAACGAGAATTTGGTATAGGTATTTATTAAAGTGGTTTTTTATTGTGTCTGTTATAATAGTATCATACCGCATTTTCGCAAAAAATAGAGGCGAATTGACTAATTGGTATTGACAAGCGTGCAAATATTAACTAAAATAAAGTCATACAAAGATATGAATTTGATATTCGGACAGGGGAAGAATTATGACGCTTAAAGATTTGCCTACAGGAAAGACGGCGACAATTAAAGAGGTTGGCGGAGAAGGTTCGCTCAGACAGCATTTTTTGGATATGGGCATTATCCCGAATGCGGATATTACCTTGATAAAGTATGCGCCCATGGGCGACCCAATGGAATTTATGGTTCACGGGTATGAGCTGACCCTTAGAAAAGCTGATGCCGAGAAAATAAAAATCGATAATATAAGAGCTGAAGAAATGTGTGAGGTAGAAAGTTTTGAGAGAATAGGCGAGGCTCATCCCGGCTTGGGCGAAAGCGGAAAATATCACACCAAAAGGGGAGAAAATCCTTTAAGTGAGTCGGCTTTGCTGACCTTTGCCTTGGCGGGAAACCAGAATTGCGGAAAAACGACTCTTTTCAATCAACTGACAGGTTCAAATCAGCATGTGGGAAATTTCCCAGGTGTGACGGTTGACAGAAAAGACGGTAGAATCAAGGGACGAAGCAATACCTTGGTTACGGATTTACCGGGCATTTATTCGCTTTCTCCGTATTCCGGAGAAGAATTGGTTACAAGAGAGTTTTTGCTGAGGGATAAACCGAGATGTATTATAAATATTGTTGATGCCACAAATATCGAGAGAAATTTGTATTTGACGATGCAACTTTTGGAGCTTGATATACCGGTGGTTTTGGCTCTTAATATGATGGACGAGCTTCGGACAAACGGAGGCTCCGTTTTGGTAAATGAAATGGAAAATATGCTGGGTATTCCGGTAGTTCCGATTTCTGCCGCCAAAAATGAAGGGGTGAGCGAGCTTATTGAACACGCCGTTCATATTGCCAAGTATTGTGAAAAGCCGGGTAGACAGGATTTTTGCTGTGCGGAGGAGAATAACGGAGTGGTTCATAGGGCTTTGCACGGAATTATGCACCTCATTGAAGACCATGCAAAAGAGGCGGACATTCCGCTGCGCTTTGCGGCAAGTAAGGTTATTGAAAATGATTCGCTTATCATAGATAAACTGAAACTTGATTCGAACGAAAAAGAGATGATAGAACATATCATAAAACAGATGGAAACCGAAGGTAAGCTTGACCGCTCGGCGGCAATGGCGCAGATGCGATTTTCTTTTATACATAATGTGTGCCGAAGAACGGTGATTAAGCCAAAGGAAAGTAAGGAACATTTAAGAAGCCGTAAAATCGATAAGATACTTACGGGAAAATATACGGCAATTCCCGCTTTCGTCGGAATTATGGCGTTGGTTTTTTGGCTAACATTCAATGTGGTGGGAGCGTGGCTTGAAGAATTTTTAAGTGTAGGTATTGATGCGGTAACGAATTTGACGGACAAACTGTTGACTTCGGTGGGAATAAACAATGTTTTACATTCTTTGATAATTGACGGCATTATGGGCGGCGTGGGAAGTGTTTTGAGCTTTTTGCCGATTATCGTGACCTTATTTTTCTTTTTGTCGCTTATGGAGGATAGCGGATATATGGCAAGAGTTGCTTTTGTTATGGATAAGCTTTTGCGAAAAATCGGTCTTTCGGGGAGAAGCATAGTGCCTATGCTAATCGGTTTTGGCTGTACCGTTCCGGGGGTTATGGCGACGAGAACCCTGCCTTCAGAGCGGGACAGAAAGATGACGATTTTGCTGACTCCTTTTATGAGCTGTTCGGCGAAGCTTCCGATTTATGCGTTTTTCACAAAGGCATTTTTTCCTCAAGGCGGCGCTTGGATTATGATAGCCCTGTATCTTTTGGGAATTGTTGTGGGCATTATTATGGCGTATTTAACAAAAGGAACGCTGTTTAAGGGTGAACCTGTGCCGTTTGTTATGGAGCTTCCCAATTACCGCTTGCCCGGAGCTAAAAATGTGGCGCTTTTGCTTTGGGATAAGGCAAAGGATTTTTTAACCAGAGCATTTACGGTAATATTTGTTGCTACAATTGTCATTTGGTTTTTGCAGACCTTTGACACCAGATTAAATGTGGTATCCGATGCAAAATACAGTATTTTGGCGATAATATCGGGTAAAATTGCGCCGATATTTGAACCTTTGGGCTTTAGCGATTGGAGAGTGTCCACCGCTTTGATTTCAGGCTTTATGGCAAAGGAAAGTGTGGTTTCAACCCTTTCCGTGCTTTTTGGTTCAACAAAGAATATTATATCGGCGATGAGTCCCGTTTCGGCTCTCAGTTTGCTGGTATTTTGTCTGCTTTATACTCCGTGTGTGGCGGCGGTATCTTCCGTTAAGCG
>CAZTEA010000091.1:0-5510 GCA_964612315.1 uncultured Oscillospiraceae bacterium
TATTTTAAGTCCGCTCACTTTACCGTTAAAACTACCTTTCCCACATTTTCGCCCTTATAAAGTATGTCATGTGCCGCTTCCGCTTCTGTTATGGGCAAGGTTTTGTAGATTGTCGGCTTTATTTCACCCTTTTCAATCTTCGGAAAAACATTTTCCACAAGCTTGGAAAGGATAACCGCTTTCATTTCCGGTGTTCTCGAACGCAAGGTACTTCCGACTATGCGGACATTTCTGACATATATGTTTTTAAGGTCGATTTCGGTTTTTTGTCCTGCCAAAGCGGCAATCATAATCCATCTTGCTCCGTGGGTTAAAAAATGTATACATTTCCCCATAATCTCACCACCAAGACAGTCTATTGCCACATCAACCCCATGTCCGTTTTCAAGCTCTTCTTGAAGTACGGCTGTGATGTCCTCTTTTGTTGTTACAACCACTCGATCAGCATTAAGATGCTTAATTGAAGCGGCAATTTCGTCCTTCAAAACAGTTGTTATTACTCTTGCGCCGAAAGCCTTTGCCATAGGAATAATAACGCTGGCAAGCCCCGATGCCCCGGCATTCATAAGGAGAGTATCTCCCTCTTTAACACCGCCCTCGATAAACAAATTCAAATACGCCGTTGCAAAAGCTTCGGGAATTGCCGCAGCTTCTACCATTGAGCAGTTTTTCGGAACGGGCATAAGCATATCATACTTAACCGCCGCATATTCCGCATAGCCTCCACCTCCGAGAAGCGCACACACTTTATCGCCGATTTTCCAATTTGATTTCATCTTGGCTTCCTCGCCCATTTCAACGATTACGCCCGCAATTTCCAAACCCATCCACTCCGGGCAACCGGGGGGCGGCGGATAATCTCCCTCTCTCTGCATCAAATCCGCACGATTAAGTGCCGCTGCATGGATTTCAACAAGCACCTCCTCGCTTTTAATTTGAGGATTGGGGACATAGTCCCATCTTAAACTTCTGTCATCATTTATAAGTATTGCTTTCATTTTTTACTCCTAACTTTATATTTTAAGCTCCGCACGATTCCAATACGAGTTTATGTACTCTTCTTTCGTATTCGTAATCATACGGATTTTTCATTTCTCCGTTTACATATGCGGCAAACGCACGAAACATCGCATCGTATCTGCCATAGGCTTCGGTTGTACGAGTATTACCGTCATCAAACCAACCGTCGGTATAAACCTCTCTTATCGTGGTTGTTTGCAACGCACGCACCTCTTGAACTTGCGGCATTAAGCATTCTATCGGCTTCATCTCAACAGTTCCCTTTGAGCCGCAAACAACAAGCTGGCGTCTTTGAAATCCGCCGTATTCAACAGCTGTGCTTTTCGCAAAAGAAACTCCGTTTTTATACTTAAACACCACCATACCGACATCTTCCGCCGCAACACCGTCTGTTCCCGAGGCTGTACTTAACGGAATCACAGCCTCGGGTTCACCCATAATCGAATAAACCAAATCGATTAAATGACAGCCGAGATAATACAGCATTCCACCGGGATAATTTTCGAGCCAATTTCTTTTCGGTATACCGTGCAGACAATTCATCTGCGCTTCAACCGCATACACCTCTCCCAATTTTCCGTCCTTTATATCCTCTTTAAGCTTTATAATTTCCGGATTGTATCTATACATATATCCTGTATGGAAAATGAGCTGTTTTTCCTTTACCATATCGATAAGCTCATTAAATTCATCGCCGTCAACACCACCCGGCTTGTCCATATGAATGTTTAACCCTTTTTCAGCCGCCATAAGTGCATATTTCGTAAGCGCTCTGTCTTCAGTTTCAATCACAACAGCATCAAGACCGGGGTAATTCAAAATTTCGTCAACCGTCATACACGGTATGTTCTCAAACGCCCATTCTTTATTCTCGTATAAAAACCCCTGTGCGTTTCCCGCATCCTCCGGCACGATTGCATATCCTACAACCTCGTATAAGTCCTTTTGAAGCTGCAATGTTAACATTGCGTCCACAGCATGGTCATGACCGACACCTATCTGTGCTACTCTTATCATTTTAAATTCCTCCAATCGAACTGCACAACAACCGGAAAGTCTTTATCAAATGCAAGGCGATTGTAAACCTCCTCACACTCTGTAGGATCGTGTGTTTCCTCTATTATATCTTCAAGGCAAATTCGCCCGCCGCTTATAAGCTTTAAAACAGCTTTTATATCGTCACGATGCGTAAAATATCCGGGGTGTGACTCGACCTCCGGTCTCGCATTGGTATGCGCACCGATTATCGTTATGCCCGGTGCATGAATTTTTCCGTAATAATCAACGGTGAAATCCGAGTTTCGTGTGCACCCCAAAAGTGCGATTCTTCCGAATTTTGCCATACAATCCAGCACTTCGTTAAAACCTGCACCGACACCCGTTACCTCGATTGCCACATTCACCCCGCCGTTTGTTACCCTTTTCACCTCTTTTGCAAAGCCTTCTTTAAGGGGGTCAAAAGCATAGTCGGCGCCGTTTTCCAGCGCAATCTTGCGCCGTGCGGGATTGGGGTCTGCCGCAATAATCGGTACTGCGCCTGCCGCACGCAGAAGCTTAACCGCAATCATACCTAAAATTCCCAAGCCCATAACCATTGCACTTTCTCCCATTTCGATATGCGTTTTTCTTATCGCCGCCATTGGAAATGTACTGATAAAGCTCATCGCACCGCTTTCAAAGCTTATAGACTCATCGTCGATCTTAACCACTCTCTCCTTTGGCACAACATTATACTTTTTGTGAACACTCCAATAAACAACGACTCTGTCACCTACTTCAACACTCTTTACATTGCTTCCCTTTTTAACCACCACACCGGAAACATTATATCCCAGATATCTCGGGAACTTTACTTCGTAGCTTTGACCTCCGCTTACATTTGGGTCTCCCGTCAGATTAGCACGCTCCGTTCCGCAGCTTATGGTCGAAAAAAATGTTTCCACCATAACCTCGTTCTCATTCGGCTCGCTTACTTCCATTTCCAAAAGCTCGGCTTTATTTTTTTCGGTAAATACAATCTGTCCGCACTTCACAATAAAAACCTCCTGTTTTAATATTATTGTAAGTATACCACCTTGACTTTATTTTTAAAATATGATATCCTACAGAAAAAGAGGTAATTTTCTATAGTTATTACGAGGTTTTTAATTATGAATGACACAATTTTCTCCAATAGTTTTCATTTTCGCACGCTGCGATTCAAGCACTTTAATTATACCGACAACCGCAAAGGTGCACCCGAACATTATTTTGCCTATATGCTCCGTGGGGAAAGCAAAATTGTGACCGACACATACAGCGTTGAAATAAACGAGGGCGATTTTTTCTATATCCCCCAAAATTGCTCCTATCAGTCATACTGGTACGGCGAGCCGAAAATCGAATTTGTGTCGCTCGGGTTTGGATGCTTTCCGAATTTTGAGAAACGAACATATCCCTCGCAAGTAATTCCCTACGACTCTGTCTCCGCCAAAATGTTTATGGCACTTTCAAACACAGCATCCCTTTGCGCCAATGACATCAGTGTATTTTACACCCTTACCGCCAGACTGCTCCCAAATATGGCGCACACAACGATTTCCCGTTCCCGAGAAATCGTTGAAATGACAAGAAGCTATCTTTTAAGGCACCCGTTTGCAAAAAATTCCGAGCTTGCAAAAAACTGTGCGGTAAGCGAATCTGCACTTTATGCAGCATTCCAAAAATCATCCGATTTAACACCAAATCACTTAAGAAGCAATATGCTCCTTGAAAAAGCAAAGGATTTGCTTATTTCCACGGACAAACCGATAGAATTTATCAGTGACATACTCGGTTACAGCTCCGCTTCGTATTTCCGTAAAAAGTTTAAAAGCTACTTTTCTCTGACCCCCAAAGAAATGCGAAACCG
The DNA here is from genome assembly GCA_964612315.1 of uncultured Oscillospiraceae bacterium. GTDB lineage: Bacteria > Bacillota > Clostridia > Monoglobales > Monoglobaceae > SIG454. Next base: position 3,911 of record CAZTEA010000091.1, read on the forward strand.
CCACAGAATTTAGTCGACCCGCATAACATCACGAATGGCTTTTATGTCGCTTAAAAGCGGCTGAACCGGTGTTGCCAGTTCGTCATGCTCATACACGCAAAGATACATACAACAACCCAATTCTCCGCCCACTCGTCTCAAAAGTCCGCATTTATCCGTGCAAAGATAAAGGAACGGAATATCGAGATTTTCTTTGAGCATTGTAATCATTTTCAAATTTTCAAGCTGTTCCTCCATATTAGAAGCTCCTGTAACAATTTTGCATATATCAGCGCCTCGCCTTTGATGCTCTTTTGCAATTTCAAGCACTCTCTCCGCAGGCGTAAAGGTCATAACATGAGAGGACATAAGCACCTTTGCGCCTTTTTGATGCAGCTTTTCTATAAGCTTCATCTGCTTTTCTATCGCTTGTTCGTTGACAGCAACCTCATCGGGTTGTTTATCGAAGTAATCACCCATAACATCACACAATTCCGCACCGCATTCAGCAATTTTAAGCATTTCTTCCGCAAGGGTGTCGTCATTTTTTCCGACATTTAGTCCATTTCTGTAATTCGTTGCATATGTGGGAATACCTTTTGCATACGAAAACAATTCACGGTACACATACTCCGTCTTATACCGTTCCTCCAGCTGTTCAAACTGCATTCCGAACGCTTCTGCCCCTTGGGGAAGAGATTTATCGATAAGTGCTCTTATTCTTTCGGGTGTTTTCGCCTGAACCATAACGGTCAATGCCGCTTTTTCATTATTAAAAAATACCATAGTTGCAAAATCCTTTTATGCCCTTAACAGTTTCTTGCTGCGGCATTTCTTCCACCGTCAATCATAATATTTTCACCGTTTATAAACTGTCCCTTCTCGGATGCAATAAACAAAATTAAATCTATGATTTCCTGCGGTTCTGCAGCTCTGCCCATAGGCGTTTTCATATTTGCCATTGCTGCTCTTGTAAGAACCGGGCCGGGCGAAACACATACACATCTTATATTATGCGGTGCGCCATACTGCGAAAGTGATTTTGTAAGTCCATACATAACCCCTGCCTTTGCCGCCGGATAATCCATACATTGGGCATCTCCTTCCGCTCCAGATATAGAACCGATATTTATGATAAGACCGCTCTTTTGCTCACGCATCTGTTTTAAAACAGCGTGCGCAAAATAAAACGGACCTTTTAAGTTTACATCAAGCCCCCAATCAAATACCTCAATCGGCACATCCGGCAAATCATCTTTCCAGCCGACCCCTAACATTCTTCTTGCAGTTCCCCCTGCAAAGTTTGCCAAAATATCTATACTGCCAAACTCCTCAACCGCTTTATCCCGCACATTTAAAACCTGCGTATAATTCCGAACATCGCATATAACGCCGATTGCCTTTCCTTTGCCTTTTGCATTGATTTCCGCAACCTTTTCATTAAGTACCTCTTCATTCACATCGCACATTACGACATTTCCGCCAAGCTCAGTAAAATTTTGCGCAAATAAAAGTCCCATTCCCGAAGCTGCTCCCGTTGAAATTGCTGTTTTCTCTGTAAAATTCATAATTGTTCCTCCTTGTTTTTGATAATTTATACGATAATTCAATTGTATATTAT
>CAZTEA010000092.1:0-5460 GCA_964612315.1 uncultured Oscillospiraceae bacterium
GGGTGATGGTGTTATGAGGTTCATTGTCGGTTTTTGCAAAAACGAAAGCATTTTCGTCGGTATAATTTCTCCAGCTTTTAAGAATTCTGTCCGAAAGCTCGATAAGTTGATTTTGGTTGGCGCTTTTTAACCGTATTACCGACATAGGCCACTTTAAACGGCTGATTTCCACATCGCAAAATCCGTCAATCTGGTAAAATTTTTCGCTTTCTGCTCTGTGCATTGGAAAAATATGATTTCCGCCCTGAAAATGCTCGTGCGTCAGAATAGAGCCGCCAACTATTGGTAAATCTGCATTTGAACCGATGATATAATGATTGAACCGAGTAATAAAATCAAGCAATTTCGAAAATACGCTTCGGTCGATTACCATAGGAAGATGCTTGGAATTAAATACAATGCAATGTTCGTTGTAATAAACATAAGGGGAATATTGAAATCCCCATTTCTCGCCGCAAATATCAATCGGAATTATTCGGTGATTTTGTCTTGCGGGGTGATTTGCTCTTCCGCCGTAGCCCTCGTTTTCGGTACAAAGCTGACACTTGGGATACGAGGATTGCTTTTGAAGTTTTGCCGCCGCAATGGCTTTTGGGTCTTTTTCGGGTTTTGAACGGTTAATCGTTATTTCAATTTCACCGTAGTCGGAGTCAACCGTCCATTTAATGTCCTTTTTTATCCGTCCCCGTCTTATGTAATTGCTGTCACGGGATAATTTATAAAAATAATCTGTGGCAGCCTTTGGAGAATTATCGTAATGATTGTTAAAATTTTCGATTATGGTTGAAGGAAACGGGGTAAGAGTGTCCATGATTTCCGTATCAAATATGTCACGGTACACAATGCTGTCATTTTCAAGCAAGCCGTGCTCTGCGGCATAATCCGTAATAGAATTTAAAATATCGTCAAGCTCGTCGATGCTTTGACATTTTGCTTCGGTTTCTTCGTATGAATCCAAAGATAATTTTGTTAAAAGTCTGTTTGTAACATAGACTTTGTCACATTCTTTTATAAGATTGGTCATAATTCCGTAGGAAACCAGCTTATCTATGCTTTTATATATCATTTTGTAGTCCCTCATCTAAAATAAATTAGTGTTTTGCAAATATATTACATTATACATCAAAAAAGAAGCAATGTAAAGGGAAAAGTTAAAAATTTAACAGTTTATTAAAAAAAGTGTATTTACAAAAATGAAAAAATGTTGTATACTAATAAGCAAGAATAAAATTGGTGCAATTATATCGGCTCGCAGGCATCGTAAAGGTTCTCAAAAATTTGTGAGCAGAAAGGCTATGATAATTATGTATATTGGTATTGATTTGGGCGGAACAAATATTGCAATAGGTCTTGTTGACGAAGATGGGAAAATTTTGGTTCAGGATTCAACCCCTACTTTTCCTGACGGCGTAATGAGAGGCTATGATGAAATAGTTAAAGATATGGCGGATTTAAGCTTTAAGCTTATGGAGAAAGCGAAAGTTGATATTTCCGACATTAAAGCTGCCGGCATCGGCTCTCCCGGTGCGATAAATTCAAAAGAGGGTTGTGTAATTTACGCCAATAATTTAGGCTTTCATAATGCACCCCTTCGAAAAGAATTGCAAAAGTACATAGGTGTTCCTGTGGCAGTTGAAAATGATGCAAATGCGGCGGCTTTCGGTGAATATAAGGCAACGGGAAGTACAAGTAATTCTTTTGTTGCCGTTACTCTCGGAACGGGAGTCGGCGGCGGAATAGTAATAAACGGTGAAATTTTCAGAGGCTTTAACGGTGCGGCAGGTGAGGTCGGACATACCACTTTGGTAACAGACGGAGTTTTGTGCAGTTGCGGTAAAAAAGGCTGTTGGGAGGCATATGCTTCCGTGACGGCTTTAATAAGACAGACAAAGGTTGCAATTGAACAGCATCCGGAAAGTCTTATGGCTGAGCATATGAAGAAAAACAATAACGAAGTCAGCGGAAGAACAGCTTTTGATGCGGCAAAGAAGGGGGATAAGGTTGCACAGGCGGTTGTTGACAGATATGTCAGATATGTGGCGGACGGCGTTACGGATATGATAAATATTTTTGAGCCGGAGATCCTTGTAATCGGCGGCGGTATCAGTCGAGAAGGCGAGTATCTTGTTGAGCCAGTAAGAGAATATGTGAAGGCTAACGGATACAATAAAGGTGATTTGTCGATGACAACCATTCAGGCGGCAAGTCTTTTAAATGATGCGGGAATTGTCGGTGCGGCTCTTGCGGCACAGACTTTGGTAAGCAAATAGTGCAGCTGCCCCACATAAAACATATAGATTAGATAAGGAGTATAAATATGAAAACGATAATGCTTGTTTTCGGCACAAGACCGGAAGCGATTAAAATGTGTCCTCTTGTTAATGAACTTAAAACAAGGGAGAATATAAAAACCGTTGTTTGCGTAACAGGACAGCACCGTCAGATGCTTGACCAGGTTTTGGAGGCTTTTAATGTTGTGCCGGACTATGATCTTTCGATTATGAAGGATAAGCAGACATTATTTGATATAACCACCAATATTTTGAATAAAATTAAAGAGGTTATTGAAAAAGTCAAACCCGATACCGTTTTGGTTCACGGCGATACTTCAACAACCTTTGTTACAGCACTTGCTTGCTTCTATTTAGGAGTTTCGGTAGGTCATGTTGAGGCGGGATTGCGTACTTACGATATTTATTCTCCGTATCCGGAGGAGTTTAACCGTCAGGCGGTTTCAATTATTTCAAAATATAATTTTGCGCCGACGGAAATGTCAAAGAACAACCTTTTACGAGAAGGCAAAAAAGAGGAAACGGTTTATGTAACGGGCAATACTGCAATTGATGCACTTAAAACAACTGTGCGCAGCGATTATACGCACGAGGAGCTTGAATGGGCAAAGGACAGCCGTTTGATTGTTATAACGGCTCACCGCCGTGAAAATTTGGGAGAGCCTATGCACAATATGTTCAGAGCGATAAGAAGAATTATCGACGAACATCCCGATGTTAAGGCAATATATCCCATTCATATGAATCCTGTTGTTCGTCAAGCGGCAAGTGAGGAGCTTTCGGGCTGTGACAGAATACATATAATCGAACCTTTGGATGTTCTTGATTTCCATAATTTTTTGTCAAGATGTTATATGATATTAACAGACAGCGGCGGTGTACGGGAGGAGGCACCGTCTCTCGGCAAGCCTGTTCTTGTAATGCGTGATACCACAGAGCGCCCCGAGGGAATTGCAGCGGGAACTCTTAAGCTTGTGGGAACGGACGAGAAAACCATATACGAAAATTTTAAAGAGCTTCTTGAAAACAAAGAAGCTTACGATAAGATGAGCAAGGCAAGCAATCCCTACGGAGACGGAAAAGCGTCTGTAAGAATTGCGGATGTTCTTGAAAAGTAAATTGATAGAATAAAAGATTGAAATGTCCTCAAACGGTGTTTCAATCTTTTTGTATTACGCTTTGGGAGATTGTAAAATGAAGAGAATTGCTGTGGGCATTTTGGCTCATGTTGATGCGGGAAAAACCACTTTGTCCGAGGGCTTGCTTTACAGCTCGGGAACAATACGGAGTCTTGGAAGAGTTGATTTTAAAAATACATTTTTGGATACTGATGAAATTGAGCGTAAGCGTGGTATAACCGTTTTTTCGAAGCAGGCAGTTATTGATACGGGAAATACGGTTATAACCCTTTTGGATACACCGGGACATACGGATTTCTCTGCGGAAGCGGAGAGGGTTATGGCAGTTCTTGATTATGCGGTTTTGCTGATAAGCGCTAATGACGGCATTCAGGGGCATACAAAAACTTTATGGGATATCTTAAAGAAAAATAATATCCCTGTCTTTGTGTTTATAAATAAGATGGATTTGTTGGGCGCTGATAAAAATCGGGTTTTGGATGAATTAAGAAACGGCTTCGATGGCGAATTTGTTGATTTTACAAATGAAAATAAAGAGGAAATTTGCGAAGCTCTTGCTTTATGTGATGAAGCAATTATGCAAAAATATCTTAAATGCGGCACGGTTGAGAAAAAAGAGGTTGTAAATGCCATATGCCAAAGAAAATGTTTTCCGTGTTTTTGCGGTTCGGCTTTAAAAATGGAAGGCGTTGAAGAATTTTTAAGGGCTTTTGACGAATTAACAGTACAAACGGCGAATTTTGCGGATTTTGGTGCAAAAATTTTTAAAATAGGCCGTGATGATAAGGGGCAAAGGCTTACCTTTATGAAAATAACGGGAGGTCAGCTTAAGGTTAAAAGTGTTATTGATACCGAAGACGCTTTTAAAGAAAAAATCAATGAAATCAGAATATATTCCGGCGAAAAGTATCAATGCGTTGAGAATGTTGAGTCGGGATGTGTTTGTGCCGTGACAGGTCCGAAAAAGACTTATGCGGGACAGGGCTTGGGGTTTGAAAAAAATTCCGCAAAGCTTACGGCAGAACCGATTTTTAATTACAAGGTTGTTTTGCCCAAGGGAATTGAAGTTCCGATTGCAATGGAAAAACTCAAAGAGATAGAGCAGGAGGAAACACAGCTCAATGTTATATGGAACGAACGCTTAAAAGAAGTTCAAATAAGATTGATGGGCGAAATTCAGCTGGAAGTTTTAAAACAGCTTATTTCAAAGCGCTTCGGAATGAATGTGGAATTTGAACAGGGAAATATTGTTTACAAAGAAACGATTTCAGCCGTTGCCGAAGGCGTGGGGCATTATGAGCCGTTAAGGCATTACGCCGAGGTTCATTTGGTTTTAGAGCCTCTTGAAAGAGGCGGCGGAATTCAATTTTCTTCGGATTGCAGCGAAGATGTTTTGGATAAAAACTGGCAAAGACTGATTATGACTCATCTTATGGAAAAACAGCATATCGGAATTTTAACGGGCTCACCTTTAACAGATGTGAAAATCACATTAAAATCGGGAAGAGCGCACCTTAAGCATACCGAGGGCGGAGATTTCAGGCAGGCGACATACCGTGCCGTGAGAAACGGACTGTGCTATGGAAACTGTAAAATACTTGAACCTTATTACGACTTTACAATCGAAGTTCCGGGAGAAAATGTGGGGCGAGTAATGACGGATTTGGATTTGATGGGCGCAAAATTTTCTTTTCCGAAAATGCACGGCGAAATGACTAAGATAATGGGGAGTGTTGCGGCATCGGCAATACAAAATTATAAAAAAGAATTTATCGGGTACACCCACGGAAAGGGAAAATTGAGTCTTAAATTCAGCGGATATGAAGAATGCAGAAATGCTGATGAGGTTATAGAAAAAATAGGTTATAATTTTGAAAGTGATACGGAAAATACGGCTGATTCGGTATTTTGCTCTCACGGTGCCGGCTTTAATGTAAAGTGGGACAAGGTTAAAGATTATATGCACCTTGAAAGCGTGCTTAAACAAAAGGAAAGGGAAAAAATTGAACCACGAATTGTAAATCCCGTAA
>CAZTEA010000093.1:0-5444 GCA_964612315.1 uncultured Oscillospiraceae bacterium
TCAATTGCCGTTGTGACCGATATTTTCAGAAATTACGGAACGGACAGCGAAATCGGACGGATTGCTTCGGTTATGATGGGGTCAACGGAGACAACTTTTTATACTTTGGCTGTTTATTTCGGGGCGATAAACATAAAAAAGACACGGCACACCCTTAAATCCGCACTTACGGGGGACATAACGGGAATGATAATGTCGGTGCTGATAGTAAGGTTTATGCTTAAATAATCTTGACAACGGTATTATTGTATGATAAAATGTAGAAAAAATGATATAATTGTTTTCAGGAGGAAGAAAAAATGGCTTTTTGTGAAATGTGTGGAACAGCTATTGAAGACGGTCAGACAAGATGTGCCGCTTGCGGAGGAAATCAGAATAATGCAAGTTATGCGCAGCCTAATCAGGCATATGCTCAGTCTCGGCAAACTCAGGCATACGCTCAGCCCAAAACCGCATCTCAGATGGGGGGTATAAATTTTGACCCCAACGGATTTGCAAATTTAAGTATTAACATAGTTGGTCTTTTTGCTCAGGTGTTTAATATTTTAATGCTTTGCCTTCCTATTCTCACGAGAACTCATATTTGGGAGCTTGGTGATTATAGCGGCGAATGGTACATAATTCCGCTCGTAATGATTGGCGTTATTTTGGCATCTGTTGTGGGTTACCTTTTGAAATGGAAAAAGGTTTCGGATATTGCGGGCATTGTAAACCTTGTTTGCTTGCTTATTATCTGGTTCCCGTTTACAAACTTTACGGTTGGCTTCTATCTCTGGCTTGCGGGCGTTGTTCTTCAGCTCGGTTCAAACCTTGTTATGAAGCTTATCAGAGAAAATATCAGATAGAATTTTAAAAGGCTTCCATTTGGGAGGCCTTAATTTTTTGCAAAAAAATTTGAAAAATTTTTCCGAAACTCTTGAAAAATCCGTTAAAATGGTGTATTATATTAGTTAATGACAATATGCCGCAATTTTGTGCGGCAGGAAAGAGGGTAATTGATATGATAAAAAATCAGTACTTAAAAGGCGTTATGGATACTGTCATTAAGAGAAATCCCGGCGAACCGGAATTTCATCAGGCAGTTGCCGAAGTTCTTGAATCCTTAGAGCCTGTTATTGAGGCTCATCCGGAGTATGAGGCTGCGGGCCTTATTGAAAGAATGGTTGAACCTGAAAGAGCTATTGTTTTCAGAGTTCCGTGGGTTGACGATAACGGCAAGGTTCAGGTAAACAGAGGTTTCCGTGTTCAGTTTAACAGCGCAATCGGACCATATAAGGGCGGTCTCAGATTCCATCCGTCCGTTTACATGGGCATTATTAAGTTCCTCGGTTTTGAACAGACATTTAAAAACTCTCTTACAAGCCTTCCCATCGGCGGCGGTAAGGGCGGAAGTGATTTTGACCCCAGAGGTAAGAGCGACGGCGAAATTATGAGATTCTGTCAGAGCTTTATGACTGAGCTTTCCCGTCATATTGGTTCTCATGTGGATGTTCCGGCAGGTGATATCGGTGTTGGCGCAAAGGAAATCGGCTACCTTTTCGGTCAGTACAAGAGAATTTGCAACAACTTCGAAAACGCTGTATTGACAGGTAAAGGCCTTTCTTACGGCGGAAGCCTTATTCGTCCCGAAGCTACAGGCTTTGGTGCGGTTTACTTCTGTAACGAAGTTTTAAAGAGCTACGGCGAATCAATCGAAGGTAAGACCTTTGCGGTATCCGGCTTCGGTAATGTTGCTTGGGGCGCAGTTCTTAAAATTAACCAGCTCGGCGGTAAGGTTTTAACAATTTCCGGTCCTGACGGTTATGTTTACGATGAGAACGGTATCACAGAAGAAAAAGCAGCTTATATGCTTGAAATGCGTGCAAGCGGTCGTGATAAGGTTCAGGATTACGCTGATAAGTTCGGTGCTAAGTTCTATGCAGGCGAGAAGCCTTGGGGCGTTAAGGTTGATGTTGTTATGCCTTGCGCAACTCAGAACGAAGTTCAGCTTGAAGATGCAAAGAAAATCGTTGCAAACGGCGTTAAGTATTACATCGAAGTTGCAAATATGCCTACAACGGCAGAAGCTGTTGAATACTTTGTTGCAAACAATACCGTTGTTGCTCCGTCTAAGGCTGTTAATGCCGGCGGCGTTGCGGTTTCAGCTCTTGAAATGAGCCAGAACAGTATGCGTATTTCGTGGTCAAGAGAAGAAGTTGACGAAAAGCTTCACGGCATTATGGTTAACATCTTCAACAGTTGCAGCGAAGCGGCTGAAGAATACGGCATGAAAGGTAACCTTATTGCCGGTGCAAACATTGCAGGCTTTAAGAAGGTTGCAGATGCTATGATGGCACAAGGTATCGTATAATAACGAAAAATTTGCCCTGCGGAGTTAAAATTCTCCGCAGGGTGTTTTTTTGAAATTATCTTGTTGAAATATGTCGGGTTATGTGTTATAATTGACATATTAAGGAGGACTATATATGGATATTCAAATTTTACAATTTGAAGCAATAAAATATGTAACAAGATTTCCCGACGGATACAAAGGCGGTCAAAAATATCCTGTTGTTATATTTTTGCATGGAGCAGGCAGCAGAGGTGATGATATTGATTTATTGGTGAACAATCCGTATTTTGAAATTATTGATAAGCACTCGGATTTTCCTTTTATTACGATAGTACCGCAATGCTCGGGAAATACATGGTTTGATGTGTTTGAGCAATTAAAAAGATTGGTTTGTAAAATAGCTAATGAAGGATTTACGGATAAAGAACGAATTTATCTTATGGGTGCCAGCATGGGAGGTTACGCAACATGGCAAATGGCAATGAGCTTGCCTGAATTGTTTGCTGCAATTGTTCCCATATGCGGCGGTGGAATGTACTGGAATGCGTCCAGGCTTGTAAATGTCCCTGTATGGGCATTTCACGGAGCAAAGGATAATGTTGTGCAATTGGAAGAATCTGTAAAGATGGTTGATGCGGTCAATAGATGCGGTGGTAATGCAAAACTGACGGTATATCCCGAAAATCAACATGATGCGTGGAGCGATACTTATAATAATTATGAAGTGTTTGAATGGATGTTGAGCAATACAAATACAAACCTTGAAACGCTAACGGATATTTTTAAAGACAGCAGTATATACGGGTGAGATGTGCGAAAATAGGCGAAAGGATTATCTGAAAGAATAAGGAGAGTGGAAAAATGGTCAAGCATATTATACTTTGGAAGTTAGATGAAAAATATTCCTGTGAAGAAAAAGAAACAATAAAAAAGAATATTAAAGAGGGACTTGAAGGTCTTGGGGGAAAAATTCCCGGTATGTCGGAAATTAAGGTTAATATATGCAGCCTTGCATCGTCCACGGCAGATTTGATGTTGGATTCGACTTTTGATGATGAGGCGGCTTTAAAGGCGTATGCCGTAAATCCTCTTCATGTTCATGTGGCGGATACCATGGTGCGCCCCTTTACGGTGCAAAGAAGCTGTCTTGATTTCGAAATTTAATCAAAGTAGCTTGATTTTACAAAGAAAAGAAAATAAAATATACATACAAACGGAGGAAATGTTAAAATGAAATTGGTTTACGGAGTTGACGACAAGCCGAAATTCGGGCAGCTTATCATTTTTGCCTTGCAGCAACTTCTTGCTATTATGACGGCAACCTTGGTGGTTCCCGTTGTTGTTAATCAGCAATGCGGCACAACAATGAGCTCGGCGGCGGCGCTTTTCGGTGCAGGTGTGGGAACAATTGTTTATGTTTTGTTCACAAAGAAAAAGTGTCCGGTGTTTTTGGGCTCGTCCTTTGCGTTTATTAACTCGATGATAGCGGCTTTTGCCGGTGCCGTCCCTATGGCTCTCGGCTATGCGGGAATTGTTATCGGTGCGGTTTTTGCGGGTCTTGTATATGTTGTTATTGCAATAATCGTAAAATTTGCCGGTGTTAAATGGGTGGATAAGGTTATGCCTGCCGTGGTTATCGGACCTACGGTTGCGATTATAGGGCTTTCACTTGCGGGAAACGCTATCGGTGATATGACAAAGGGCAGTATTGCAGGAATTACCGCATCGCCTCTTGCCACGGTGCTTTGCGGCGTTGTTACGCTTCTTATAACAATTATTTGTTCTACATACGGAAAGCGTATGGGCAAGCTCATTCCGTTTATATTCGGTATTTTCGGCGGATATGCCGTTGCGGGTATTTTCACGGCTTTTGGTTATTGGCTTGATATTGAGGCAATAAAAATATTAAATACCCAGCCGTTTGCAGAACTTTTGGTAAACGGAAAGGTTACGGTTAAGACCTTCTTTGATGTTCCAAGCTTTACTTTCTTAGAATCGGCTAAGGGCTGGAGCTATGTTACACCGGCATACATAAGCACTATTGCGGTGGCGTATATTCCGGTTGCGTTTGTTGTTTTTGCGGAGCATATTGCAGACCACAAAAATATTTCGTCTATTATAGAAAAAGAGCTTTTGGAGGACCCGGGTCTTCACAGAACGCTTTTGGGCGACGGTGTCGGCTCAATTGTGGGTGCGTTTTTCGGCGGCTGTCCCAATACAACTTACGGCGAGTCGGTAGGCTGTGTGGCAATCACAAAGAATGCGTCGGTTTACACAATTATAGCGGCGGCTGTTCTTGCAATGGTTATTGCGTTCATTTCCCCGTTTATTGCCTTCGTTAATTCAATTCCCTCCTGTGTTATGGGCGGTGTTTGTATGGCTCTTTACGGATTTATTGCGGTTTCAGGTCTTAAAATGGTTCAAGGCGTTGACCTTAACCAAAACAAGAATTTGTTTGTTGTTTCAACCATTCTCATTGCGGGAATCGGCGGTCTTACCTTGGACTTCGGACAGGTTACAATTACATCAATTGCGTGTGCACTTATTCTCGGCATTATAGTAAACTTGGTGGTTTCAAAAGCCGAAGATAATCAATAATAAGGAGAAAAATTATGAAAAATGTTACAGTTTTTGACCATCCGTTAATTAAGCATAAGACAACGATTATGCGTCAGAAAACCACTACCAACAAGGAATTTCGTGAAAGTGTTGAAGAAATAACAATGCTTATGTGCTACGAAGCTTTAAGAGACCTTCCTATGGAAGAAATCGAAATCGAAACTCCTTTGGCGAAAACCCGTCAGCAGATAATCAAGGGAAAAAAGCTTGCGGTTGTTCCGATTTTAAGAGCGGGACTTGGTATGGTAAACGGTCTTTTGCAGCTTGTTCCCTCGGCTAAGGTGGGGCACATAGGAATGTATCGTGACGAGGAAACGCTTATGCCGCAGGAATATTATTGCAAGCTTCCACCGGATATTGAGGAAAGACTGATTGTGGTGGTTGACCCTATGCTTGCAACCGGTGGTTCGGCGGTTGACGCAATCGCTCAGATAAAGTCGTACGGCGGAAAGAATATTAAGTTCCTTTGCCTTATTGCGTCACCGGAGGGGAT
>CAZTEA010000094.1:0-5421 GCA_964612315.1 uncultured Oscillospiraceae bacterium
GTGTTTATATATGGCTAAGTGTGAAGTTTGCGGCAAGGGTGTTACTTTCGGTATAAAGGTATCTCACTCTCATCGTCGTTCCAATAAGGCGTGGAAGCCAAATATCAGAAGGGTGAAGGCTATCGTTGACGGTACACCTACAAGAGTGTATGTTTGCTCAAGATGCTTAAGATCCGGAAAAGTTCAGAGAGCTGTGTAGTTCTTTGAAATTCGTACTGAAAATTTAACAGGCATAGGATTTTCCTATGCCTGTTTTTGCTGTGAATTTAATTATTTTGTGATTTGATTCCGAATATGCATTTTAGAATTCCTTTGAAAAATTTCGGAGGGTTAACCACTACCACTTTCATAAAATACCACCTTTCAAAAATCAGCGTTTAAGCAGGCAATGTATGCCGAATGCCATAATCCCCAGACCAAGAAGAAAAATAAGCAGATAATAGGGAATGATATAGGCGATAAATATGCCGAGTCCCAAAGCAATAAGCATACAGCCGACTATTTTTGATACACACAACGGTTTTCTTCTCGGTTTCATATTAAGCCCACCTTTGCCTTTTGCTTTATAATATTCAAAAGGCTAAAATGGGTGAAAATAATTTTTTTTTGATGAGAAATTTGTATAAAAATATTGTTTTTTCCGAAAAACTGTGATATAATAATAAATTGACAGTATTGTTGTTTGTTTATGCAAACCGAATTTTGATTAAGGATAACCGATATTTGGTATTTAAGACTTTATATCGGTGAAAGGATAACTTAAATGAAAGAATTTAAAAATCAAAAAATAAATGATGATACGAACAAAAACGAAGATAATGAATGTTTAAATAAAGACGGGAAAAATGAGGGAAATACGACAGGAAAGTTTGCGGCGCTCAAAGAATTTTTTATGGGCAATCGCTTATGGTTCTTTTTGTTTGTTGTGCTTTCGTTGGCGATTCCCGATTTGGTTTTAAAGTCAAAGGTTTTGTTTGTGGAATTTCGAGTGGACGGCGGAACTCTTATGTGGCTGACTATGAGTCATCTGGTTTCCATTGCTTTTTCCGTGCTTTGGATTGGTTTGTTTATGTTTTTGTGCATATATATGCTACCGAAAAAAGCCGGGCGGATTGTTTTTGCTGTGATTGCTTCGTTGGCGGATATTCTGATGATTGCGGAGATTATTTATTTTAATATCTTCGGCAGATTTTTTATGCTGAGCAGTATATTTTTGGCGAACGAGGGCATGGCGTATCTTCCGATACTGTATCAGTATCTTTCGCCTTGGCTGATTATTTACACCGTGTTGGCGATTGCGTCTTTGGTTTTTGCTTGTATGTGCTGGCAAAAACAGACAATGAAAAAGCAATTTTGGCCTTTGATTTTGGTGTTTCCCGTTGGGATTGTGCTGCTGAGCTCATCCATGCAGGTAAGTAGCGAGGAAAAGAAAAATACGGAGGTTTGGTCCACTTGGATGGCGCCCCGCCATGTTTATACGGATATGGCAGACCCCGACAGATGTATAAGAGTTATGGGAGTTTATCAGTTTATGGCTCGAAGCGTAACATATCCGCTATTTTACGATACGGGATTTGGAAATGAAGATTATACGACGGTTGACGATTATATTGAAAAGCGTGAAAAGGCGAAACCGATTGAGGTTGCGGAAAACGAAATGACAGGATATTTTGAGGATAAAAATGTTATTGTCATTATGATGGAAAGTTTGGACGATTGGATGATAAGTCCGGAAACCACGCCGACCATATATCGGCTTATGAACGAAGGGATAAATTTCAAACAGCATATTGCCACGCCTTTCGGAGGAGGATATACTTTTAATTCGGAATTTGCTTTTAATACAGGCTATTATACCCCGAAATCCTCGTCCAGCGCTTCTATATACGGATATAACGAGTTCCCGTATACTTTACCGAAGCTCTTTAAGCAAAAGGGTTATGCGGCAAATCAATTCCATTACAACAAAATGGAATTTTATAACAGAGCCACAATGCACAAGGCGTTCGGTTATGACAATTATATTTCGTTTATGGATTATATGTCGACAGAGGATGCCGAGCTTGACAGCAATGCCATGCTGCTTGATGATAATCAAATATATGAAAAGATGACGGAAAACGACAAGTTTTTTGATTTTGTTATAACCTATTCGGCGCATTTGCCGTATACTTCGGACGATAAAATCGCCAATGCGGCAAAAAAATATCCGTCTCTTGCGGATAAGGTTTCCGTGGAAGAATTTAAAGCCAAGCTTCTAGAAGTTGACAGCCGGTGTGACGAGATTGATTATTCGGCATACAGCGATGACGATTGGGAGCATTTTACCAAGGAGTATAACAACGGACGCCTTTTGGCAAAGGATACCGATGAATTTATACGATTGCTTGTGGAGAAACTGGAGGCGGACGGATTACTTGAAGATACGGTTATCGTGGCGTTTGCCGACCACTACACCTACGGGTATTCCGATGAAAATATAGTAAAGGGGCTGTCAGTTGCCGATGGCGAGAAATTTGTTGAGGAAACACCGTTTTTTATATATCATAAGGGTAGTGAACCCAGAGAGGTCAATAAAATTTCTGCCACAAAGGATATTTTACCCACACTTCAAAATCTTTTCGGGCTTGAAAGATTTTGCGGATATATAGGCGATGATATATTCGGCTTGGGTGATGAAAACGGGTTCGTGTATTTCAATGATATGTCGTGGTACGACGGAGAAATTTATTGTAACAACGAATACAGAAAAGAAATAGACGAAATTGATGAGGCGAATATGACGGATGAAGAGCGAAGCGCTCTTTCCGCTCGCCGTGAATATGTTGAGGCTATGGACAAGAAAATGATAGAAAGTCTTGAGATAAACGATATAGTCATTGCGGGAGATTATTTTGCAAACAGGAAATAGGAAAGGAAGATAAAAGTGAAGGAACAGTTAGAACAAATCAGATTAAATGCTCAAGCTCAGCTGGGCGAAATTGAATCTATGGATAAGATAGAGGAATTCAGAGTTAAATTTTTAGGTAAAAAAGGTGAACTTACGGCGGTTATGAAAGGCATGGGCGGTCTTTCCGCACAAGAGCGTCCGATTGTCGGTCAGCTTGCCAACGAAGTAAGAACTTTTATCGAAAATGCTATCGATGAGAAGAAAACCGTAATTGAGAAATCCGCTTTGGAAGCCAAAATCAAAGAGGAAACAATTGATGTAACAATGCCGGGTAAGAAGAATACTCACGGAACACTCCATCCTCTTACAAAGGTTTTAAACGACTTGGAAGATATTTTTATCGGTATGGGATTTTCAATTGCGGAAGGACCGGAGGTTGAGCTGGATTACTATAATTTTGAGGCTCTTAATATTCCGAAGGACCACCCCGCCCGTGATACTCAGGATACATTCTATATAAACGATGATGTGGTTTTAAGAAGCCAAACTTCACCGGTTCAGGTTCGTGTTATGGAAAAACAGGCTCCACCTATAAGAATTATTTCGCCGGGCAGAGTTTACAGAAGCGATGCGGTTGATGCAACACACTCACCCGTTTTCCATCAGGTAGAGGGATTAGTTATCGACAAGGGCATAAAAATGTCCGATCTTAAGGGAACGCTTGAGGTTTTTGTTAAAAAGCTTTACGGAGATGATACAAAGCTTCGTTTCCGTCCGCACCATTTTCCGTTCACAGAGCCCAGCGCCGAGGTTGATATTTCCTGCTTCAACTGCGGAGGTAAGGGCTGTCGTTTCTGTAAGGGCGAGGGCTGGATTGAAATTTTGGGTTGCGGAATGGTACATCCTAAGGTTCTTAAAAACTGCGGTATAGATACCGATATTTATTCGGGATTTGCTTTTGGAATAGGTCTTGAGCGTGTTGCTCTTTTTAGATATGATATTGATGATATCAGATTGCTTTACGAGAACGACACAAGATTTTTGGAGCAGTTTTAAGAGGAAAGGTAGGAAGAAAAATGAATTTACCAATGTCATGGCTTCGTGACTATATGAATATAGGCGAAATCGAAACAAAAGAATATGAACATAAAATGACAATGTCCGGTTCAAAGGTTGAGGAAACCGAGCGTTTGGGCGGACAGGCTGAAAACATAAAAACCGGTAAGGTATTGAAGGTAGAAAAGCATCCCGATGCGGATAAATTGGTTGTGTGTCAGGTTGATGTGAGCGAGAGTGAGCCTATTCAGATTGTAACAGCCGCAACAAATGTTTTTGAAGGGGCAATTGTTCCCGTTGCTATGCACAAGTCAACGGTTTACGGCGGACAGAAGATTACAAGAGGAAAGCTTCGAGGCGTTGTAAGTAACGGAATGTTTTGTTCAACGGATGAGCTGGGAATTTCCAAAGAGCGTGCAACGGGAATTTTAATTCTTCCCGAGGATACGCCTATTGGTGCTGATGTTTGTCAGCTTTTGGGACTTGACGAGAAAATCGTGGAATTTGAGATAACTTCAAATCGTCCGGATTGTATGAGTGTTATCGGTTTGGCAAGAGAAACCGCCGCAACATTCGGATACGATTTTTCCGTTCCAAATCCCTGCGAATATGAGAGAATTTCCGAGAAAGCGGAGGATAATGCCTCTGTCGAAATCGAGGATTTTGATCTTTGTCCCAGATTTTTGGGTAAAGTTGTTAAAAATGTTAAAATCGGACCTTCTCCCGAATGGATGCAAAGAAGATTATCCGCTTGCGGAATTAGAGCGATTAACAACATTGTGGATATAACAAATTATGTTATGCTTGAGTACGGACAGCCGATGCACGCTTATGACCTTGATTGCGTTGCGAGTAAGAAAATTGTTGTAAGACGGGCAAAAGACGGCGAAGTTCTTGAAACTTTGGACGATCAGAAAAGAGAACTTAATTCCAATATGATTTGTATTTCGGACAGCGAAAAGGCAATCGGAGTTGCAGGCGTTATGGGTGGAGCAAATTCGGAGGTTACCGAAAATACCACAACAGTTCTTTTTGAAGCGGCAACCTTTAATGGTGTTGCGGTAAGAAGGGCGGCAAAGGCTCTCGGAATGAGAACAGATGCTTCCGCTTTATTTGAAAAAGGCTTGGATGTTTACAATTTGGATGGCGCAATCGAAAGAGCGTGTCAGTTGATTTCTCAAATGGGTGCGGGTCAGGTTTGCACAGGCACAATTGAGGTTTGCGGCAATCTTAAGAAAGCGGTTGAACTTCCTTTCGAGCCTGAAAAAATGAATGCATTTTTGGGTATGGACATAAGCCGCAGCGAAATGGTTGACATACTTACAACTTTGGAATTTAAAGTGGAGGGCGATAAGGTTATTGTTCCGTCTTTCCGTGGTGATATCGAGTCTATGGCTGATATTGCGGAGGAAGTTGCAAGAATTTACGGATACGACAAAATTCCGACAACTCTTATGGATAGTGCTGTGGTTGCC
>CAZTEA010000095.1:0-5377 GCA_964612315.1 uncultured Oscillospiraceae bacterium
GCATATGGCAGTAAGGGCGGCATTGAATGTGTTAAAAATGAAGTTGAGTCCGTTGTGGGAATTTATCCGGAAAATTATGTCGTTTTGAATTTTAAGGGTTTTAAGGAGCTTGTTGATGCGATAGGCGGAATTGAATTTGATGTTCCGATGGCAATGTATTATACGGATCCCAAACAGCAGTTGGTTATTGATTTGAAGCCGGGAAAACAGCTTTTAAACGGTGAAAAAGCCGAAATGTTTATGCGTTTTCGTCAAAATAATGACGGAAGCGGATACCCCGACGGTGATGTGGGAAGAGTTAAAGCGCAGTATAAATTTTATGAGGCGGCTGTTGAAAAAATAGTAAGTAGTGACGGCATTATGAATATGCAGTCGCTGGCAAAGGTTGCGGAAGAAAATTTGAAAACTGATTTTACGGTTTCGGATTTGTTGGAGCATATAGACAAAATTAAAAATATAAATCCAAATTCCGTAGAGATTTTTATGCTTCCGGGATACGGAAAATATGTAAACGAAAACGGCAGAGAAATTTCGTATTATCTTTACGATGAAGAAAAAACAAAGGATATTGTAAATAAGCATTTTAAATTATAAAAAAGGCGGGTAGTTAAATTGAGTTGTTCATGCAAAGCGGTTGAGAAGATTGTTAAGGTCTTAGACAGTAAAAAAGCGAGAGATATTGTTGTGCTTAATATAAGTCCCTTAACCACAATAACGGATTATTTTATTATTGCAACGGGTGGTTCCGCTTCACAGGTTCAGGCGCTTTCCGATCATGTAGAGGAGGAACTTTTAAAAGACGGCATCCGTACTGATAATCGTGAAGGGTATGATAGTGCGGACTGGATTTTATTGGGTTATGATGAGGTTATAGTTCATATTTTCAAGGGTGAAACCCGTGAATTTTATAATCTGGAGCATATATGGAAAGATGCTGAAAGTATAGATATTTCAGATATGATTACAGAGTAAATATTAGAAAGGGTGATATATAATGAGATACGATTTTAAGTCAATTGAAGAAAAGTGGCAGAAAAAATGGGAGGATAACAATTCCTTCAAAATAGACGAAACTATGGATAAACCCAAGTATTACACACTTGAAATGTTTCCTTATCCCTCGGGAAATTTACATATGGGTCATGTAAGAAATTATTCCATAGGCGATGTTTTGGCAAGATATAAGAAAATGCAGGGATATAATGTGCTTCATCCTATGGGCTGGGATTCTTTCGGTTTGCCGGCTGAAAATGCGGCAATAAAGAACGGAACTCCCCCGGCAGATTGGACATGGTCAAACATAGATAATATGAGAGAACAGCTTAAGCGCTTGGGCTTTAGCTATGATTGGGACAGAGAAGTTGCAACCGCAAAGCCGGATTATTACAAATTTACACAATGGATGTTCTTAATGCTTTACAATAACGGCTTGGCTTACAAAAAGAAGTCGTTTGTAAACTGGTGTCCGTCTTGTCAGACTGTGCTTGCGAACGAGCAGGTTGTAAACGGAAAGTGCGAAAGATGTAAGAGTGAGGTTGGAAAGAAAGACCTTGAACAATGGTTCTTTAAGATTACCGACTATGCACAAAAGCTTTTGGACGATATCGATACTTTAGAAGGTTGGCCCGGTAAAGTAAAAAGTATGCAGAAAAACTGGATAGGTCGTTCCGAGGGTGCGGAGGTTCAGTTTAAAATAGACGGAAGCGATGAAACGCTTACAGTATTTACAACTCGTCCCGATACAATTTTCGGTGTGTCTTATATGGTTATTGCTCCCGAACACCCAATTGTTGAAAAGCTTATTGTTGGCAAGAAGGAAGAAGCCGCTTGCCGTGAGTTTATCAAAAAGGTTCAGGGAATGAATGAAATAACAAGGTCTGCAACGGATACGGAAAAAGAGGGCGAATTTACGGGTGTTTATGTAATTAATCCCCTTAATAACGAAAAAATTCCGCTTTATCTTGCAAATTATGTGTTTTTGGATTACGGCACAGGCGTGGTTATGGGCGTTCCGGCTCACGACCAGCGAGACTTTGATTTTGCGAAGAAATACAATCTTCCAATTGAGGTTGTTGTTCAGCCGGAGGGCAAAAATGTCTGCGGTGCTGAATTAACAGAAGCTTTTGCGGCAGAGGGAACCATGGTCAATTCCGGCGAATTTAACGGTCTTAATAACCGTGAAGCCCTTGCTAAAATCATTGATTATGTAGAAGAAAAGGGCTTTGGCGAAAGAAAGGTTAATTTCAGACTTCGTGATTGGCTTATTTCCCGTCAGAGATATTGGGGAGCTCCGATTCCGATTGTTTATTGTGAAAAATGCGGTACGGTGCCGGTTCCTGAAGAGGATTTACCTGTAATGCTTCCGGAAAATGTTAAGTTTACGGGTCTTGGAAAATCGCCTCTTTCTGATTGCGAAGAGTTTGTAAACACAACTTGCCCTTGCTGCGGCGGTAAAGCGAAGCGTGAAATAGATACTATGGATACCTTTGTTTGCTCTTCTTGGTACTTCTTAAGATATTGCGATCCGAAAAATAGTGAAGCACCTTTTGATAAAGAAAAAACAGATTATTGGATGAATGTTGACCAGTATATCGGCGGTGTTGAACACGCTATTTTGCATTTGCTTTATTCAAGATTTTTAACAAAAGTACTTTATGACTTGAATTATGTCAGCTGTAAAGAGCCATTTGCAAATCTTTTGACACAGGGAATGGTGTTAAAGGACGGCAGTAAGATGTCAAAATCTGTCGGAAATGTTGTAAGTCCCGATGAGATTATAGAAAAATACGGTGCAGACACCGCAAGACTGTTTATTTTGTTTGCGGCTCCGCCGGAACGTGACCTTGACTGGAGCGATACTGCGGTAGAAGGTGCTTACAGATTTATAAACAGAGTTTGGAGAGCAGTTGAAGAATTAAAACCTTTTATGTCCGATGAAAAAGTGGAGCAAGGCGCTTTGAAGGAAAGTGAAAAGAAGCTTCGTTTTGCCGTTCATGCAAGCATTAAAAAAGTTACAGAGGATTTTGAAAGATTTAGCTTTAATACGGCAATAAGCAGTATTATGGAAATGGTAAACGCTCTTTATGTTTATAAAGAAAACACAAAAAGCGAGGCTTATAACAAAGCTTTGGTAGGCGAAGCAATTAAAACTTTGATTACTCTTTTGTCACCGTTTATTCCTCATGCTGCAAGCGAAATGTGGGAAATAATCGGCGAAAAGTCCGAGCTTTCCGAAACGGTATGGCCGCAGTTTGACAATGGCGCTTTGGTTGTAAACAAAGTGGAAATAGTTGTTCAAATTAACGGCAAAATAAGAGGGAAACTTATGATTTCCCCTGAACTTACCGGCGCACAGATTCAGGAAATCGCTTTAAATGACGAAAAAGTTAAGGAATTGATTGCCGGTAAAGATGTGGTTAAGGTTATTGCAGTTCCGAAGAAGCTTATAAATATTGTCGTTAAATAGGTATAATCGCTTAAAAATGGGTATAATATCTTTGTAATGAAATTTTATAATCTTTAAAGGAGATTGATTTTATGAAGAAATTATTAACCCTTATGTTAAGTGCGTTGATGCTTATGGGCTGTGTTGCGTGTTCGAAAAATACCGGAAATGCCGATAAAGGAAATGACGGTATTATAGAAGATGCGGGTAAAGCCACAAATGATGTGCTTAACGGTGCCGAGGATGTTGTTGATGATGTTACCGGAAGTGATAACGGAGGAAATCACAGTAACAAAAATGATGAAAAACACGATTCGGATAAGGATTTGACAACAGATAAAAGTGATAAAAAATAATTTGCAAATCGGAGGCGATTTTAAACCGCCTCCGATTTTGTAATTTTGACTAAAAAAATAAATAACACTTGTTTAAAATCAACAAAATTTGAGAAAAAGATAAATAATTTATTGACAAAATAAATAATAAATGCTATACTGGTAACAGTTTTTGATATAGTGGAGTATCAAAATCGAAGGGAAATGATGTTGGGAAAGAGAACCGTTCGTTGGTTCTCTTTCTTCGTTATACAAGAAAATTTTACAAAACCCTTGATTTAGTGAGTCGGTTGTGGTAAAATATAAAGTTGAAATACATAGTAGGAGTGATAGAATTGAAAAAGAATGTAACATTTGATTATAAAAGAGCGTTGGGCTTTTTTGACCAATCAGAAATAGACGGCATTTCCGCCGAAATTTCGAAAGCGCACCGACTTATAATTGATAAAAACGGTGAAGGCAATGATTTTTTGGGATGGGTTGACCTTCCTCAAAATTATGATAAGGATGAGTTCGCAAGAATTAAAAAGGCTGCCGAAAAAATTAAGAAAGATTCCGATGTTTTGATAGTTATCGGTATCGGAGGTTCTTATCTCGGCGCAAAGGCGGCAATCGATTTCCTTAAAGGGCCATTTTATAACGATATGGCAAAAACCAAGGTTATTTTTGCGGGAAACAGCATAAGCCCCAATTATCTCAATGATTTATTAAAGGTTATCGACGGTCTTGATGTTTCCGTAAATATTATTTCAAAATCCGGAACAACAACAGAACCTGCAATCGCTTTCAGAATTTTCAGGCAGTATCTTGAAGAAAAATACGGAAAAGAAGAAGCGAAAACGAGAATTTACGCAACTACGGACAGAGCAAAGGGGGCACTTAAAAATCTTGCCGATGCCGAAGGATATGAGACTTTTGTTGTGCCGGATGATGTTGGCGGAAGATTTTCTGTTTTAACTGCTGTCGGACTTTTGCCGATTGCGGTTTGCGGTGTTGATATAGATAAGCTTATGGAGGGTGCAAGAGATGCAATGAGCCTCTATAGTGAAGATGACATAAAAACCAATGAGTGTTATCAGTATGCCGCTGTAAGAAATATTCTTTACCGCAAGGGTAAATCGGTGGAAATGCTTGTTAATTACGATCCCGAACTTCATTATTTCACGGAATGGTGGAAACAGCTTTACGGCGAAAGTGAAGGAAAAGACGGAAAGGGTATATTCCCGGCAGGCGCAAGCTTTTCAACCGATCTTCATTCGATGGGACAGTATATTCAAGACGGCGAAAGATTGCTTTTTGAAACTGTGCTTTATGTGGAAAATTCAAAGTCCGACATTACAATAGAGGAAGATGCGGAAAATGTTGACGGTCTTAATTTCCTTTGCGGAAAAACAGTTGATTTTGTAAACAAGAAAGCGTTTGAGGGAACTCTCCTTGCGCATACGGACGGTCAGGTTCCGAATTTGATTGTAAAACTTGCATCTCTTGATGAATACACCTTGGGTCAGCTTATTTATTTCTTTGAAAAGGCCTGCGCAATCAGCGGATATGTGTTAAATGTAAATCCCTTTAACCAGCCGGGCGTTGAGAGCTATAA
>CAZTEA010000096.1:0-5354 GCA_964612315.1 uncultured Oscillospiraceae bacterium
GCCGAGTCCCATGCACATGGTAAGTGCTTGCTTTCCGCAGGTTTTACACTTTTTGAAAATATGGTCAAGGTTAAATGCAATGCGGGGCAAAAATCCAAAATCCTCCAACAGCGTAAAAAGCGGAAAAAATATAGCCATGGGCGGAAGCATAACAGAAACAACCCAAGATAAGCAACGGTAAACGCCGAATACAAGCATATGACATATTTTATACGGCAGATGAATAAAGGTTAGAAATTGAAATATGGGATTTTCCAGACTTAATAGTGTTGATGAAAGTAGAGAGGAGGGATAATTTGCCCCCGATATTGTAAGCCAAAATAAAAATGCCAGCATAAAAAGCATAAGCGGATAGCCGAAAATTCTATTTGTGATGAGCTTATCTGCAATTTGAGTGCGGCGGTCATAAGCAAAGCGGGTTGATGAAACAGTATCGGCACAGATTCCTTCCGCTGTAATAATTATAGATGAAACAATTATCTGCGGAATTTTTTCGGGAGCGATGTTTTTTGAAGCAAGAAACTTAAGAGCCTTTTCATGACTTTGATTTTCCAAAAGAGACAGCGCTTCTTTTCGTGTTTTTCCCTCTTTTTGAATTATTTCAACAGCCTCCTCGATATATTGAGGATATTTCATTTTAAAAACAGCTTTATTGTCGGAGGCGATAACTCTCTCCGCTGCATTCATAAGATTTTTAAGGCCCTTTCCCGAACGTGCGCAAAGTCCCACAAAGGGAATGCCTGTTTTTTGTGAAATTTTTTTCAGGTTAATTTTTATGCCTTTTTTTGAGGCTTCATCCATTAAATTAACACCAACAACAACTTTCGGTGTGATTTCAAGGACTTGAATAACCAGATTAAGATTTCGTTCAAGGCAAGTTGCATCGCAAATAACAATCACCGCATGAGGAATGCCGCTTGTAATAAAATCACGGGCAATTTCTTCCTCACAGGAGTGCGCTTTTAATGAGTATGTACCGGGAATGTCAACCAAAACATAGTTATTTTTGTTGTGAGTGCAAATTCCTCTGGCGTTTTCGACGGTTTTCCCGGGCCAATTTCCCGTGTGCTGTTTAAGCCCTGTTAAGGCGTTAAAAACGGTGCTTTTTCCCACATTTGGATTGCCGGCAAGAGCGATTATTTTGTCGTTTTTTGAAATTGTGCTAAAGTCAAACTTTGGAGAAAGGGTATTAAAACCCGTTGATTTAGATGTCAGTCCCATGGCTCCTCCTTAACATAAACAAAAGAGGAATCTTCGTTTCGGAGAGCGATAACCGCCCCTCTGATTAAATAGGCTTTGGGGTCGCCGTACGGGTTGGATAACACACAAAATACTTTTGTTCCTTCAATTAAACCCATATCTAAAAGCCGCTTGGCAAGAGGTAATTCCAAGTCGACGGAAGCTACCGTTGCGCTTTCTCCGGGCACAAGGGCGGAGAGAGGGCGAATTTTGTCATTCATAACAATCCTCCTAAATTAAGAATTTTCTTTAATAAACCCAAAAAGTTTAGTAAAGAAAAGTGAAGCAAAGCTTTGCAACACCGCTGTTATAATATATGACAAAATCCGCCTATGGTTCATATATAAAAATACAGCAAAGTTATTTGCCTTTTGGTTTGAAAATCAAGGAAATTAGAAATCCGAAAACAACGGCGGCACAAATTCCGCCGGCGGCGGCTGTTACTCCACCGGTAAATATTCCCCAAAAACCGTTCTTCTCCACAGCTCTTATAACACCCTTTGCCAAAGTGTTTCCAAATCCCATAATCGGAACGGTTGCGCCGGCGCCGCCAATTTTTTCGATATATTTATAAATTCCGAGCCCGCTTAAAATTGTGCCTAAGACAACATAAAGAACTAAAATTCTTGCAGGGGTTAGTTTCGTTTTGTCAATTAAAATTTGGGCAATGGCACAAAGAACTCCGCCAACCCAAAAGGCGTTCAGATAATTCATTGTTTTTCCTCCTCGCAAGAAGATATTGTAATTGCATGGGCAATTGACGGAATGCTCTCTCCCTGAAGCGTTGAAGTGGGGCTTAAAAGTGCTCCTGTTGCCATAAAAAGAACACGGTTTAGCTTTCTTTCTTTCATAAGCGACATAACATATCCGGTCAAAGTGACGGCTCCGCAACCACAGCCGCTTCCACCGGCATGGGTGTCTTGAGAGTCGGGAGAAAAAATCATACATCCGCAATCGTTGTAGTTGTCTTTTATATCATAGCCGTAATCACTCATTAAATCCACCAAAATATCTTTGCCCAAAATTCCCAAATCTCCTGTTAAAATAAGGTCATAATCGTCCGGGCTTTGGCTGGTATCTTCAAAATGTGCTTTAAGAGTAAGGGCGGCGGCAGGTGCCATGGCAGCGCCCATATTATTTGCATCCTTTATACCCATATCAATTATTTTTCCTGTGGTAATGTGAGTTATATAAGGCCCGTTTTTGTATGATGAAAGAGTGATTGCCCCTGAACCCGTAACTGTCCATTGAGCTGTGGGGGTTCTTTGTCCGCCGTATTCCAAAGGAAAGCGATATTGCCGTTCAGCTGTGCAGTAATGGCTCGAAGTGACTGCCACAATATTTTCCGCAAAACCGCCGTCAATAAGCATAGCTCCCAGCGAAAGAGCTTCCGCTATAGTGGAGCAGGCGCCGTATACCCCAAAGAACGGAATGTTGAAATTTCGAAGAGCAAAGCTTGAACTTATACATTGATTTAAAAGGTCGCCGGCAAAAATATAATCGATGTCGGAGGACGAAAGAGAAGCGTTTTCAATGGCTCTGCGGACGACATTGTTTTGCATTTTGCTTTCGGTTTTTTCCCAAGTATCTTCGCCCCATTCCGCATCCTTTAAAATAATATCAAAGTATTTCGAAAGCGGCCCTTCGCCCTCTTTTTTTCCCACAACATTTGCAGAGGCAATAATTGAAACGGGCTTGCCCAGTTTTACTGTTTGATTTCCGAGTCTTTTGGTCATATTTGCCTCCTTATAAAAGTGTGATTATATATCGCACAATTCCCACGGCAACAGAGGCGGTTATTCCGTATACCAACACCGGTCCGGCGACAGTAAACATTTTTGCGGCAAGACCGAGAATCAATCCCTCACGACGAAATTCCATGGCAGGAGAGACAATGGCGTTTGCAAATCCGGTAATTGGAACGATTGTGCCGGCACCGGCGTATTTTGCAATTTTACCATAAAGGTCAAGCCCTGTCAGTAAAGCGCCGAGAAAAATAAGGGTTATCGATACCGCTGTTTTTGAAAGCTCCTGCTCAAGCCCGAAAAAATTTTTGTAAATGTCGGATAAGCCTTGACCGATACAGCATATTGCTCCGCCTATCACAAAGGCAAAAAACATATCACGGAGAAGAGGACTTTTTTTCGATTTTTGATTAACATAATCGGAATACTCCTGCTTTGTGTAATTCAAAATAATCACTCCCAAAGAAATTTATTCTTAGTATTCCGAAAAAGTATAAAAAAATACACAGTTCGGATGAACTGTGTATTTATGAATTGTATATAAGCGTTAGGCTCTGTTTTTAATTTTGCCCGCCGCAAAGAACAATATAAATATTATCAAATCAGATAACACAACGGTTGCTCCCGTAGGCGAATCTAAAATAAATGAGGCAAAAATTCCGATAATAAAAGCAATGACAGATATTATTGCAGAGGTTATCACAACAGAGCCAAAGCCTTTGCAAACCCTAAGAGAGGAAAGTGCGGGGAAAATTATCAAGCTTGATATAAGCATTGCACCCATCATTCGCATACCGATAACAATGGTGATTGCGGTTAAAATCGCAATAAGCGAATTGTAAATTCCTGTACTTGTGCCTGTGGCTTTGGCAAAGGATTCGTCGAATGTAATGGCAAAAATTCTGTTGTAAAACAATATATAAAGAACCAAAACCAATATGGATAAGACTATACTTAAAACAACATCAGCCTCGGTCATAACCAAAATACTGCCGAACATATAATTGGACACATCGGTTGTCATTCCCTTTGTCATTGATACAATCATAACACCTATTGCAACAGCGGAGGTGGAAATCAAAGCGATTGCGCTGTCACCACCGATTTTGCTGTTGTCACTTATGCGAAGAAGCAAAAAAGCGGCGATAACCACTACCGGTATGGCAACATACAGCGGAGCGAGATTAAGGGCAAGAGCGATTGACAATGCACCGAAGCCTACATGGGAAAGACCGTCGCCAATCATAGAGTATCGTTTTAACACCAAGGTTACGCCGAGCAAGGAGGAGCAAAGAGATACAAGTATTCCGACAATCAAGGCGTTTCGCAAAAAAGAGTATGATAAAAATGCGTTAAGTGTCTCAGCCAATGTTTATTCCTCCTATAAAGCGTTTTCCAAACTCGCTGTTTACATATTCCTCGGACGAGCCGAAAAAGTATGAACAATTTTCTCCCAAATGGAGAATTTTGTTAGCTTCTTTTACGGCAAAATCAAGGCTGTGTGAAACCATAATAACGGTTATTTTGTGAGTTTGGTTGATTTCCCGCATAATTTTGTAAAACTCCGCTGTGGCAAGGGGGTCAAGCCCCGTAACAGGTTCGTCCAACAGAAGAAGTCGATTGGTACTGCACATTGCCCGTGCCAAAAGAACCCGTTGCTGCTGCCCGCCGGACAGAGTTCGGTAAGATTGGTTATTTAAATTTGAAATTCCGAAAAGCTCCAACATTTCAAGGGCTTTCTTTTTTTCCTTTGCCGAATAGAAAAAACGGCGTCGAAGAGTGTTTAAAAATCCCGATAAAACCACTTCATATACAGTTGCCGGAAAGTCACGCTGAATGGTGGTTTGCTGAGGAAGATACCCTATGTGATTGAAAAGGCTTTTTTCGGTTATTATATGTCCCATATCAGGAGTTTCAAGTCCTAAAAGGCATTTTATAAGAGTGCTTTTTCCGGAACCGTTTTCACCGACGATGCATAAATAGTCACCTTCGTCCACAACAAATGAAAGGTCTTTTAAAACGGGAACTTTGTCAAAGGCGATGCTTAGATTTTCGCATAAAATTATGTTCATAAATTAACCGCCTCCTTTAAAATTTCATAATTTTTTCGCATAAGATCAATATAGGTAATGCCGTCATTAAGCTCTTGCTTTGTAACGCTGTGGCAAGAGTGGAGCTGGGCAATTTTTGCCCCCGTATCCTCTGAAACGGCGGTTGCAACGGTTTTGTTTGAAAATTCAATATAAAAAATAATCGGAATATTTTCGGCTTTAACCGCATCAATAAGCTCCCCGATAACAGTTGGCGTGGGCTCGGCATCTTCGTTGCAAGAGTGATATGCCGAATAATATTTCAGATTATATCTTTGAG
>CAZTEA010000097.1:0-5342 GCA_964612315.1 uncultured Oscillospiraceae bacterium
GGATAGTAGAAAAGCCGAATCAACTGATGTAAAATAAAGATGAAGGAAAATTTTATTCGGTTTAAAGGAGCAAATGATATGGAAGGGTTCAGAGAGCGTCAAATTTCCACAATAAATACAATTGAGGACAGAGTGAACGGACATAAGAATTTTCTTATGGGAAAAAAGCGTATCAGGTACAGCTTTGAAGAAATTGTTTCAATGAAGGTTGCGCAGCTGCGCACGAGAATTTACAAACACGCATTACCCTGTGGTAATTGGGAAAAGCGAGAGGCATACTACAAAAATGTAGGTGAATATGAATATATCGATGCGGATTTTGCTCCTATTGAGGTTGGCGAGAAATGGGGCGGTCCGGATGTAACTTGTTTTTTCAGGAATGAAATCGAAATTCCAAAAGAATTGGATGGCGAGCGTGTGGAGCTTCAGCTTTATGTGGGCGGCGATTCGCTGGTGTCCGTAAACGGCGAGCCGAGGCAAGGACTTGATCCTTTCAGAAATTCTTTGGTTTTAACTCCGTGTGCTAAGGCGGGAGAAAAATTTAAGGTTGAGGTTGAATCCTATTGCTTTTATGCGGCTCCTTCCGAAGGTGCTCAAAAGCGCACATTTGAGTGTAGTGCGTTAACGGTGACCGATAAGGAAATTGAGGAGATTTACTGGGATTGGAAGGTTGCGCTCAATCTTCTTTCCATTGTCGGCGTTGACGAATATATGGCAGACTATATAAAAGAAGTGTTCCGCAGCGCCATAAACTATATTGATATGGATACGGCAGACCATACCGAATTTATGGACAAGCTTCGCAAAGGTCAAGCCATATTAAAAGAAAAGATATACAGAAGTGACAAGTTCCGTCCCGAAGGCATTATAGACTTGGTGGGACACTCACATCTTGATATAGTTTACATGTGGGATTATAAGGAGTTTGTCAGAAAGGCGGGCAGAACCCATGCCACGATGCTTGCCCTTATGGATGAGTTTCCGGAATTTAAGTTCTGCCAGAGCCAGGCGGTTACATATAAAGAGATAAAAGAAAATTTCCCGACTCTTTTCGAGCGTATAAAAGAATATGTTAAAGAGGGAAGATGGGAGATTATCGGTGGAATGTGGGTTGAACCTGACTGTAATCTTCCCGGCGGCGAATCCTTTGTAAGACAGCTTTTAGAGGGCAGAAAATTTTTCCAAAAGGAGTTTAATGTAACACCGAGAACGGTGTGGCTTCCCGATGTTTTCGGCAATTCTTACGGAATGCCGCAGATTCTTGCAAAATCGGGAATTAAATATTTTGTAACTCACAAGCCTTGCGTTTGGAATGACACAAACCAAATTCCTCATCATACCTTCTGGTGGCAAGGTCCTGACGGTTCAAGAGTTTTTGCGGCTCTTTCGGCGTCTCATTTTGTCGGAACTTGCGAACCCAATCATATTATGGTTAACTGGGACAAGTTTACGGATAAAGCCAAGATTGGTGAAAGTATGTATTGCTACGGCTGGGGAGACGGCGGCGGCGGTGTTTCCGTGGATATGATTGAAAATGCCAAAAGAATGAAGCATATTGTGGGAATGCCCGACACGAGAATTGTTAACGGTGAGGAGGCGCTTGACAGTATTTTCGAAAAAGCGAATGGCAAGGAGCTTCCCGTTCTTCAAAACGAAATCTATCTTGAAGCCCACAGAGCTGTTCCTATTATAAGAACGGAAATCAAAAAGTATAATCGCCGTTGCGAAAGATTGTTCAGAGAAGCGGAGCTTTACGGTGCAATCGCTCAAAAATACGGATATGAGTATCCGAAAAAGGAAATGGAGAAGGCATGGCAGATTATGCTTACCAATCAATTCCATGATATTTTGCCGGGAACTCATGTAGGCATCGGATACCAAGGAATTATTTCCGAGTACGAAAAGGCGGTTTCAATAGGTGAGGCGATAAGGGATAAGGCTTTGTCGATTATTGCCAAAGAAATTAAGTTTGACGAGTGCGATAAAAAAGCATTTGCTGTTTTTAATTCCCTTTCTTATGAGGTTACAAGCATTGTTAAGCTTCCGAAGGGCGATTTTGGTATAACCGATTCAGAGGGCAACGATGTTAAAACTCAGGTGTGCAAGCAGTTAAACGGTGAGGAATTTGTGTGCTTTACGGCGACTCATATTCCTGCGTTCGGATTTAAGGTTTATTATATCGGTGACGGCAAGGTTTCCGACCAAAAGTGTGCAACGGTTGAAAAAGATGCCATTGAAAATCGTTTCTTTAAGATTACATTTAACGAAAACGGAGATATTTCATCTATTTTTGATAAAATGAACAACCGTGAAGTTATTAAAGAATACGGTAACAAAATAAGTATATTCAACGACAATCCGTCAAGCCACGATGCTTGGGATATTGTTGAGGAATACCGTGATTTTGAAATAGAAATTCCCGCCGGGGAGATAACCGCATTCGAAAACGGAGCGGTTTTGGCTTCTGTTTTGCTTACCAAAAAGTTTTTAAACAGCAAGCTTGAACAGAAAATAACGGTTTATGATGAAATTGATCGTATTGACTTTGAGACGAAAGTGGATTGGCACGAAACTCAAAAGGTATTAAGGGCGGACTTTGATTTTGATGTTATAACAGATAAGTATACAACAAATCTTGCTTATGCCAGCCTTGAAAGACCGATAAATGCGTATAACAGCTTTGACGAAGCAAAATTTGAGGTTTGCGCTCAGGATTTTATTGATATAAGCGAAGAGGGGTATGGGGCAAGTATTTTAAGTGATGTTAAAAACGGATATACGGTTAGGGGGACAATGATGAGCCTCGGCTTGTTAAAAGCACCGATAGGTCCGGATAATACCTGTGACAGAGGAATCAATGAATTTACCTATTCTCTTTACCCTCACGAAGGAACCTGGAAAAGCGGAAACACGGTCTCAAAATTCGGCGCATTTGCAAATGAGATGCCGATAGTTGAGCTTTCAAAAAGCGGAAATGAGGAGGGCGGATTTATTGCCTGCAACTGCGATAATGTTATTGTAGAAGCCGTTAAACCTGCGGAAGACGGCGACGGTGTTATTATTCGTGTTCTTGAAAAGTACGGCAGGCGGACAAATGCCAAGCTTGCGTTTGGGGATAAAATTTCAAAGGCACAGGAGTGCGATTTGATGGAAACGGTTATAAACGATGCAAAAATTTCGGAAAATGCCGTTGAGTTTACTATAAAACCCTATGAAATTAAAAGCTTTAAGTTTAAATAAGATTTAAAATAGAAACAGCGTGTCGATACACTATCGACACGCTGTTTCTATTTGTTACTTTATTTCTTTTGATAATGCCTGAACAGTCATTTTTTCCATTCGGGGACTCCAATTTACGGCAAAGTATTTTTTGCCGGATACCATATATTTAATTTCAAGGGTTTCAATTGATATATCATCGTCCATAGTGTCGTAAACACAGGCGGCAACATTTTTTGCAAGTTGGGCAAATTCTGTTTTTGTCATCAAAGCTTTGTCTTCGGTGTGGTTATATTCCACATAGCAATCAATTTTTTCGTTGGTGATTTTTCCTCCGTTGAAAACAATATTGTTTTTGTCCGCAGAATTAAGGGTAAGGTAAACGGAAACCAAGCTGCATTCGATTTTTTTATCCTTTAATGCTTTTGCAATGGATTTTTCCGTATCTTCCTGATACTTCAAGGCGGCAGAGGTATACACGCTGTCAAAATAACAATCAAGCTCCATGGCAAGAGTGGGGGAATACTGAAGAATTATTGTTTCGTTGTCGGAAGTGCATTCAGCCACATAAAAATTCAGTTCTCTGTCATAGTCCACATCGATGTCAGAAGTTTTAAAGTCGGGATAATTTTTGCTTATGTATGCTGCGGCATCGGTTTTTATTCTGTGCTTTTTGTAAATATTCAGCGAGCTGTCTTGTATTACAAGGATATATAGCACCAGACAACAAGCCAAAAATGCGGCAGCTGCAACAATTATCTTTTTCTTGGCATTTCTGCTTTTTAAAAATTGCGTTTTATCCATTAAAACCCCTCCAAATACAGGAAATTTTTTCTAAATATGTATTTCGGTTTTATAAAATTATATGGGAATTTTTTGCTTTCTCCGATAAAATTTCAACAACCTCGTCCATGTTGTCAAATTTAAGTCTTATCACAATCGGTTCGTTTGTTATTTCATCAACCGGAATTCGGTTAATGTGAAGATACGGCTTTATCGGTTCGGTTGTAACGAAAAAGTGATACGGAAGACATTCAACCTTTGTCTGAACTGCGGTTTTGTTGTTTAACACAATTGCTTCCGTGGGCGCAATGTTCAACGGCATTAGGGAAAATCCGCCGGAAGTTGCCATTCCGTCAAAATGAACATAAAGGTAATCTTCGTTTGCCGTAAGACGGTAAGGGATATTGGCATTTTCTATAAATTCCGTCCCCATTAAGCTTTCGGAAATGCGATTAAACCAGCTTCCTACGGCTTTGACTTTATCAGCTGCCTCTTTTGGAATTTTCCCTGTTGCATCGGGTCCCACATTGAGAAGGTAGTTTCCGCCTCGGCTCATTATCTTGTCGATGCTTTCCATTAAGAATAAATTCGAGAAAAAATCATCATCCGCACGATATCCCCAAGAAAGAGCGCTGACGGATTGGCAAGCCTCCGTAAGGCGGGTAAATTTTGAACCTTCGGGAACATTTCGCTCCGGTGTGCTGTAATCCCCTGCGGAATATCCTCTGTCGTTTATTAAAATGTTTGGCTGAAGAGAGCGCACGAAGGCGTTTATGGAATCGTCCTTGTTATATGGTGGAATATCCCAGAATAAAGCATCGATTTCACCGTAGTTTGAAAGAAGCTCTGTTATTTGACTTTTAACATATTCTTTGTATAAATCTTCGTTGGGTTCGTCACCGTCGTTTGGTTTAATAAGCTGGTGGTCTCCGCCGAAATTTACGGAATGCTTATAGTTCCAATCCGGGCAGGAGTAGTAAAGTGCAAGCTTTATATTGTGACGGCGGCAGCCATCGGCAACCTCTTTTAAGATATCTTTTTTATATGGAGTGTTCATAATATTGTAGTCGGTATATCTGGTGTCCCACATACAAAAACCGTCGTGATGCTTTGTGGTAAAGCAAATATATTGCATTCCCGCATTTTTAACGATTTCCATCCATTCGTCAATATCAAATTCGGTAGGATTGAAGACCTCTGCCTGCTTCATATATTCTTCCTTTGGAATACGGCGACGCCATTGGTCTTGTTCGTGCCATGCATTGACGCTGTATATTCCCCAATGAATAAACATTCCGAATCTTTCGTCTTTAAATAACATTCAAATTCTCCTTTATCCG